>JASHSH010000358.1 GCA_030040955.1 Rhodospirillales bacterium | reverse complement strand
TCCAGCGTTTCCCACTGGACGAACAGCTGATAGCGGCCCTTCCGGTCGACCGAGCGCTGAAGCTTGAGCCCCTTGCAGCCCTTGGCCGAGGAGAAATGGGGCAGCGCCTTGGCGACGCCGGCCTCGAACTCGGCCTCCGTCCCCGGCTTGACGGTGATGGTCGCGATTTCGAGAATCATGCTTTCCGCTCCAAGGGTTAGGGAGTCGCCACGCGGCCATGCTTCCCCAGGAATTCATCCGGCGCAAGCGCGACGGCGGCGAGCTCGACCCCGCCGACATCCGTGAATTCATCGCTGGCCTGACCGAGGGCGCGATCGGCGAAGGACAGGTCGCCGCCTTCGCCATGGCGGTGTTCTTCCGGGGCATGAGCCGGGCCGAGACGGTGGCGCTTACGCTCGCCATGCGCGACTCGGGCTCGGTGCTGGACTGGAAGCGCCTGGGACTCGATTCCCGCGCCATCGTCGACAAGCATTCCACCGGCGGCGTCGGCGACAAGGTGAGCTTGATTCTCGGCCCGCTTGCCGCCGCCTGCGGCGCCTATGTGCCGATGATCTCGGGGCGCGGGCTCGGGCATAGCGGCGGCACGCTCGACAAGTTCGACAGCATCCCCGGTTACGACACCGCGCCGGAGCTGGACAAATTCGCGCGCACGGTGCGCGAGGTCGGCTGCGCGATCATCGGCCAGACCGCCGACCTGGCACCGGCCGACCGGCGCGTCTATGCCATCCGCGACGTGACGGCGACGGTGGAGAGCCTGCCGCTGATCACCGCCTCGATCCTGTCGAAGAAGCTGGCGGCGGGCTTGCGTGGCCTGGTGATGGACGTGAAGTTCGGCTCCGGCGCCTTCATGGTCGCGGTCGACGACGCGCGCAAGCTCGCCGAAAGCATCGCCGAGGTGGCGGCCGGCGCGGGCGTTTCCACCGCCGCCCTGCTCACCGATATGGACCAGGTGCTGGGGGATTCGGCCGGCAACGCGGTAGAGATGGCGGAGGCGGTCGCGTTCCTGACCGGGCGCAGGCGCGAATCCCGCCTGGCCGAGGTCGCGCTCGCGCTGACCGCCGAGATGCTGGTGCTCGCCGGACTCGTGGCCGACGCAGAAGCCGCGCGGGCGCTCTGCCGGCGCAAACTCGACGACGGTTCGGCCGCCGAAGCATTCGGCCACATGGTCGCGGCGCTCGGCGGACCGGCCGATTTCCTCGCGCGGCCCGACGCGTATTTGCCGAAGGCACCCGTGGTCCGCGCCCTCCTGGCCGAGCGCGCAGGCATCGTCACGGGAATGGACACGCGCGCGATCGGCCTCGCCATTCTCGATATCGGCGGCGGGCGGCGGCGCGCCGAGGACAAGATCGACTATTCCGTCGGGCTCACCGGCATGATCCGCGTCGGCGAACGGGCCGATGCCGACCGCCCGCTGTGCATCCTGCATGCGCGCGACGAGGAAGGCTGGTCGCGCGCCGCCCGCGCCATTCGCGGCGCCGTGCGCCTCGGCGAGGCCGCGCCGCCCAAAATACCGGAAGTGCGCGAGAAGCTGGTCCGCCTCGCGCGCCAATGACAGAATAGCGCCGCATGGCCCGCGCCTTCCTTCTCGTGCTCGACAGTTTCGGCATCGGCGCCGCCCCTGACGCCGCGCGGTTCGGCGACGCGGGCGCGGATACGCTCGGCCATATCGCCGAGGCCTGCGCCGCGGGGCGCGCGGAGGGGACGAATGGACGAACGGGTCCGCTGCGGATCCCGTTCATGGCCGCGCTCGGGCTCGGCGAGGCGCATCGCGCGGCGGTTGGCGCGGTGCCGCCGGGACTCGCCATCGCGGGCCGGCCGCGCGGCGTGCACGGCGCGGCGGCCGAGGTCAGCAGCGGCAAGGACACGCCCAGCGGGCACTGGGAAATGGCCGGCGTGCCGGTTCGCTTCGACTGGGGCTATTTCACCGAGCCGGTGAACTGCTTCCCGCCCAAGCTGCTCGCCGCGCTGATCGAGCGCGCGAAGCTTCCGGGCGTGCTCGGCGACAAGCACGCCTCCGGCACCGTGATCATCGACGAGCTCGGCGCCGAGCATTGCCGGACCGGCAAGCCGATCGTCTATACCTCGGCCGACTCGGTGTTCCAGATCGCCGCGCACGAGAAGTATTTCGGCCTCGACCGTCTCTACGAGGTCTGCGAGATCGCGCGCGTGCTCGTCGATGAATATCGGATCGGCCGGGTGATCGCGCGACCCTTCGTCGGCGAGCCGGGCGGCTTCAAGCGCACCGGCAATCGTCACGACTATGCCGTGCCGCCGCCCGCTCCGACCTTGCTCGATTATCTGGCCGAGCGCGGGCGCGAGACCGTCTCCATCGGCAAGATCGCGGATATATTCGCGCATCGGGGGCTCAGCAAGAAGATCAAGGCCGACGGCAACGCCGCGCTGTTCGATGCGACGCTTGCCGAGGCCGCGACGGCGTCCGAGGGCGCGCTCGTCTTCACCAATTTCGTCGATTTCGACATGCTGTGGGGCCATCGCCGCGACGTTGTCGGCTATGCCACGGGTCTCGAATATTTCGATTCGCGCCTGCCCGAGCTGGAGGCACGCATGCGGCCCGGCGATGTCGTGTTGCTCACCGCCGACCATGGCTGCGACCCCAGCTGGCGCGGTACCGATCACACGCGCGAGTTCGTGCCGATCCTCGCCTTCGGCCCGGGCGTGGCGGCGCGCGACATCGGCCGGCGTTCGAGCTTCATGGATATAGGCCAGACGCTGGCGCTTCATCTCGGCCTGCCGCCGATGCCGGAGGGCGAGGCCTTTCCGCTGCGCTGAGGCGGATCTTGCGGCATCTCCATTTGATCTGGAATCTGATATACTGCCGTCGTCAACAATCCCGGTGACCTTCGACGGTGGGTGCGGAGATACGGGCGTGATGTCGGCCGAGGTCCCAAATGTGGGCACCTCCGAATGGGATGTTTCCGGATTGCCGGCAACCGGATACCACCCGCGAGCCGTAGCCAATCGATTCGTTCAAGAAGCAAGCACGCTGCAGTTGCCCGTGACTCACATGGCGCTGCAGAAGCTTCTGTACTACTCGCACGGGTGGCACCTTGCCGCCTGCGAGCTTCCTCTCGTGCGAGGAGGCTTTCAGGCGTGGAAGGATGGACCGGTGAGCCGCGCCGTCTATTCGGCGTACAAAAAGTTTGGGACGCGACCAATTTCATCCCTCGCCACCGTTATTGACATTAACAGCGGCTCCGAGGTGATCGCGGAAGCACGCTTCATTGAGCAGCAAGTAAGCCTCCTAAGGGGCGTACTTCGCGCGTATGGGCACCTTCACGCCTTCGACTTACGAAATCGTACGCATGAGAAGGGTTCGCCATGGCACATCGTCTGGCATTCCGAAGGCGTGGTGCCCGGGATGGCCATACCTGATCACCTCATCCTGGCCCATTTCGTCGATCACAGATTCGGCACCAGGAATTGATTCGACGCGTCAGCCGGACTCAAGCTATAGTGGTCGTATGCCCCTGACTGTTCTTCCTGGCGTGGATTTTTCCCGCGCAGCGGTGCTGCCCACTGTCAAAGCAGTTGCGGCCGCGATTCGTGAATATTTCGACAAGGGAGCGGCGGGATTCAACTATGCACCGTATTACCAAGCGCAGGCGAACTACCTGGCGGGCAAATGCACGGTCGAGCAGGCGCAGAAAGATTGCGAGTCTCACGGCGCGCCCGCGGGAAGACAGCAGAACGCTGAGGTCGCCGCGCTCGCTCTTCCGTTTCAGTCTGGGCGCGTTGGGCTTGGGAGGAAATTGGTGCGCGATTCGTACGCGTTCAGACGGGATCTGAGGGTGCCGACCGGGCAAGTAGTTCTCGCCCGAGAAGGCGTGCGCCCGGTTCTCATGGTGACCCAGCCGCGCAAAGTCTGGGCCATGGATGACCCGGCCTGGCGTCTGCATGCCACACTCATCAAGCGAACTTACGCTTCGGACGACTCGGCATTCCTCTTCGACGAGGACGTTGATCCGCTAGTCGAGATCATAGACGTGAGCGCGCCGAACAAAGTCAAACGTGTCATTCAGACTCGAGTGTATTCGGCCGCCGAATTGCTCGACGAACATGGTATCGCGGAGGTTCTTCAGCGGTACGCCGAAGCGCACGATCTATTGACTGCTGATGGTTTCAGTCCGGAACGGCGAAGGCGCCCGCGGAAGCCGGATCACCCGGATCTCTTTGATGATCGGGGCGGCGGCCCGAAGAGTTAGACCCGTCCTTCTGACCGCATTCGATAAGAGGTTGTCTGCCTACGGGTGTGTCAAGACCACGCCCAGATCAGGCGAAGGCCTTGTGATAGGCGTTGATGGCGGGCGCGCCGCCCAGATGGACGTAGAGGATCTTGGCGCCGCGCGGGAACTCGCCCGCCCGCGCCATGGCGATCAGCCCGGCCATCGATTTTCCCTCATAGACCGGGTCGGTGATCATGCCTTCGAGCCGGGCGGCCGCGCGGATGGCCGAGACGGTCGCTTCGTCGGGCAGCCCGTAATCCGGGCCGGCGAAGCGCGCGTCGATTTCGATGTCGGAATCGCGCAGCTCGCGGTTGAGCCCGACCAGATCGGCGGTGGCGCGCGCGATCTTGGTCACAGCGCGGCGCGTCATCTCGGCATTCGCCGCGGTATCCACCCCGATCAGTCTGCGCTCGCGGTCCTGGGCCAGGAATCCGACCGCCATTCCCGCCTGGGTCGAGCCGGTGCAGGTGGCGGTGATCACCGTGTCGAAGAACAGGCCGAGCGAGCTCTCCTGCTCCGCCACCTCGTCGGCGAAATGCGCGTAGCCGAGCCCGCCGAGCGGATGATCGGACGCGCCGGCCGGGATCGCGTAGGGCCTGCCGCCTTCGCGCCGCACCTGGTCGAGCGCGCGCTCCCAGGTCTCCTTCACCGCGGTCGAGTAGCCCTCGCCTTCCAGCAGCGTCTCGGCGCCCATCAGCCGCGACAGCAGGATATTGCCAACCTTGTCGTAGACGGGATCGTCCCAATGCGTCCAGGTCTCCTGGACAAGGCGGCAGCGCAGGCCGAGCACGGCGGCCACGGCGGCCACCTGGCGGGTGTGGTTCGACTGGATGTTGCCGATGGAGACCAGCGTGTCGCAGCCCTGCTCGAGCGCGTCGGCGGCGAGGAATTCGAGCTTGCGGATCTTGTTGCCGCCGAAGGCGAGGCCGGACGAGACATCGTCGCGCTTGGCCCAGACCTCGACGCCCAATTCCTTCGACAGGCGCTTCAGGGGATGGATCGGCGAGGGGAAGAAGCCGAGCGGCTGGCGCGCGAAGCGCCGAGCGATATCGAGCGCCATCGTCACTCCCCGTAGGGCACCCAGATGTTCTTGATCTGCGTCGCGTGGTGCAGATAGACCTCGCCCTCGCCTTCCTCGGGCGCGAACCAGTCGCGCGCGACGCCGCCGTTCACCCAGGTCGCCTTGAGGTTGCCGGCCGAGGCGCGCTCGACCAGGGCCGAGCCCTCGCGCGTTCCGACATACCAGTGCGCGGCGATCTCGTCATGCTCGGCCAGCGTCTTGGCGAGCGCGTCGCGCTCGCCGGCGACGATGTTCACCACCCCCGCCGGCACGTCCGAGGTCTCCAGCACCTGGTAGAAATCGGTGGCGGCGAGCGGATGCGGCGGCGAGGGCGTCACCACCACCCGGTTGCCCATCGCGATCGCCGGCAGCACGAGCGACACGAAGGCGAGCAGCGGCGCCTCGTCCGGGCAGCTGATCGCGACTGTGCCCCACGGCTCGGGCATCGCCAGCGTCACGTGGCGCGCGCGCGTCGCATGCACGCGCCCATCGTATTTGTCGGCGAGCGCGGCGTAGCGGATGATGCGCGAGACCGAGGCCTCGACCTCGGCCTTGGCCTGCCGCGCGGTCGCGCCGGTCATCTGGCGGAGGCGGCGGGCGAACTCGTCGGCACGCGCCGACAGGTTCTCGGCCAGGAAGTACAGCACCTGGGCGCGATTGTGCCCGGCGAAGCCGGACCAGCCGGTCGCCTTGGCGGCGGCCTCGACCGCGTTGCGGATGTCCTTGCGATTGCCCAGCCCCGCCTGGCCGATCGAGCGGCCCTTGGGATCGAGCACCGAGTAGCTGTAGCCCGAATCGGGCCGCGCCTGCTTGCCGCCGACGAATTGCTTGGCGGTGCGGTCGAGCGCGCCAGTATCGCCAGGCTCGATCGCGGGCGCGGCCTTGGGTGCGCTTCCCTTCGCGGCGGCCGGCTTGCGCTGGGTCCAGGCGGGAGCGAGATATTCGAGCATGCCTTCGCGCCCGCCCTCGCGGCCGAAGCCGCTCTCGCGGTAGCCGCCGAAACCGGCGGCGGCGTCGAACATGTTGGTCCCGTTGACCCACACCACGCCCGCATTCAGCCGCGACGCCACGTCGAGGCAGAGATTGATGTTCTCCGACCAGACCGAGGCGGCGAGCCCGTAGGGCGTGTTGTTGGCGAGCGCGATGGCCTCCTCGGGCGTGCGGAAGGTCATCGCCGCGAGCACCGGGCCGAAAATCTCGACCTGCGCGATGGTCGAAGCCGGCTCCACGTCGGTGAACAAAGTGGGCGGGTAGAACAGGCCCTTGCCGGGCAGGGTCACCGGCGCCTGCCAGCATTGCCCGCCCTCGCGCCGGCCGGCATCGACCAGGCTCTTGATCCGCTCGAGCTGCACCGGCGCGACGATCGCGCCCATGTCGACCGCCTTGTCGAGCGGATCGCCGACCCGCAGCTTGGCCATGCGGGCGCGCAGCTTGGCGTAAAAGGCCGGCGCGATCCCCTCCTGGACCAGCGCCCGCGAGCCGGCGCAGCAGACTTGGCCCTGGTTGAACCAGATCGCGTCGACCACGCCCTCGACCGCGCCGTCGAGGTCGGCATCCTCGAACACCACGAAGGGCGATTTGCCGCCGAGCTCGAGGGAGAGCTTCTTGCCGGAGCCCGCGGTGGCGAGGCGGATCTTGCGCCCGACCTCGGTCGAGCCGGTGAAGGCGATCTTGTCGATGCCGGCATGATCGACCAGCAGCGCGCCGGTCGCGCCGTCGCCGGTGACGATATTGACCACCCCCGCCGGCAGGCCGACCTCGGCGCAGATTTCGGCGAAGGCGAGCGCGGTGAGTGGGGTGAATTCGGCCGGCTTGAGCACTACCGTGTTGCCGGCGGCGAGCGCGGGCGCGATCTTCCAGGCCAGCATCAGGAGGGGGAAGTTCCACGGGATGATCTGGCCGCACACGCCGACCGGGCGGTGGTGCGGGAATTCGGACGCGGCGAGCGCCGCCCATCCGGCATGATGATAGAAGTGCCGCGCCACCAGCGGGATGTCGATGTCGCGCGTCTCGCGAATCGGCTTGCCGTTGTCCATCGTCTCGAGCACGGCGAGGAAGCGCTCGCGCTTCTGCACATGCCGGGCAAGGGCGTAGAGATGGCGCGCGCGCTCGTCGCCCGAACGGCCGGACCAGGCGCGGAACGCGGCCCGCGCCGCCGCCACCGCCTTGTCCACGTCCGCCTTGCCGCCCTGGGCGACGCGGCCGAGCAGCGAGCCGTCGGCGGGATTGTGCACGTCGAACCAGCCGCCGTCGGCGGGGGCGACGAATTTGCCGCCGATGAAATGGCGGAACCCGTCCTTGTGGCCGGCGAGCCAGGCGCGCACATGGTCGCTCGCCTCGGGCGCGGGCCCGTACTCCATGGTGGCGAGGATTTCGGCGACCTTGTTCATCGCGCTCCGATCTTCGTACCCTCAGGCCATCGCGTGGTGCGAGGCGGCGGCGTAGCGGCCGGTGACGAAATGCTCGATCTGGCGCTTGATGTCGGTGAGCAGCGAGCTCGCGCCGATGCGGAACAGGTCCGGTTCAAGCCAGTCGCGGCCCAGCTCCTCCTTCATCAGGATCAGCCAGTTGAGCGCATCCTTGGTGGTGCGCAGCCCGCCGGCGGGCTTGAAGCCGATCTTGAACCCCGCCAGCGCGCCGTAGTCGCGGATGGCGCGCAGCATCACCAGGCTGACGGGAAGCGTGGCGTTGACCTCC
>JASHSH010000357.1 GCA_030040955.1 Rhodospirillales bacterium | reverse complement strand
TTGCCTTGGCCGCCGCTGCGCCGGCGGCGTAGCCGTCCTCGATCGCATCCGCGAGCGCATAGCGGCCGCGGCAGGCCCCGGCCGAGCGCTCGCGCCGGACCGACTCGCCCGGCACGAAGGCTTGCAGCGATTCGTCGAACGCGAGCTTGCCGCGCGATTGGGAGAACAGGTGAACGGCCGGCGTCCGACCGCCGGCGACGAGCAAGAGATCGCAGGACACCGCCGCTCCCGGCTTGACCGTGGACCCATCGATGCGGCCCAGCCGCGCCGAACGGATGCGGAGCCGTCCGCTCGTCGCCGCGATCACGGTCCGGGGATGGATCGGGAGGCCGGCGGCGCGCGCCGCCGCCGCCGCCGGACCTTCGGCCGAGGCGCGCCAATCGGCGATCGCGGCGATGCGCATACCGAGCTTCGAAAGTGCGAGCGCGGCGCGATAGCCTTGGTCGCAGTTGGTGGCGACCGCGGCAGTCGCGCCCGGCCTGACGCCATAACGCGCGGCATAGGTCAGCGCCGCCCCGCTCAGCATCACGCCCGGCCGGTCGTTGCCCGGAAAGACCAGCGGCCGCTCCAGCGCGCCGGTCGCCAGCACCACCTCGCGCGCGCGCACCTGCCACAGTCGCTCGCGCGGCAGGTTCGCGTCCGGCGCGGCGAGATGGTCCGACAGGCGCTCGGCGAGGCCGACGAAATTGTAGGCGAAATAGCCGAAACCGGTGGCGCGCGGCAGCAGCGTCACCCGCGCGTTGCCGCGCAGCTCGGCGGTGGCGGCGGCGATCCAGTCATAAGCCGGGACGCCTTCGACGCTTGCATCCGGCGCGGCGAGCAGGCTGCCGCCGAGCTCGGCCTGCTCATCGCACAGGATCACGCGCGCTCCGGCCGCCGCGGCGGCGAGAGCGGCGGCGAGCCCGGCCGGCCCGGCGCCGACCACGAGGACGTCGCAATGCGCGTAGCGCTGGGCATAGTGCGAAGGATCGGGAAGCGAAGGCGCCCGCCCAAGCCCCGCCATGGCGCGGATCATCGGCTCGTAGAGGCGCTTCCAGGCGCCGGAGGGCCAGAGGAAGGTCTTGTAATAGAAACCGGCGGGCAGGATCGGCGAGGCGAGATCGTTGAGCGCGCCGATATCGAAACCAAGCGAGGGGAACCGGTTCTGGCTCTCGGCCACCAGTCCTTCGAAGAGCTCGACCTGCGTGGCACGCAGGTTCGGGGTGCGGTGCACCGGATCGCCGCCCAGCGTCACCAGCGCGCTCGGCTCGTCCGAGCCTGCGGCGAAAATGCCGCGCGGACGATGATATTTGAACGAGCGGCCGACCAGATGGGTGCCGTTGGCGAGCAGAGCGGAGGCGAGCGTGTCGCCCGGATGTCCTTCGAGCGCGCGGCCGTCGAAAGTGAATCGCAGCTTCCGCGCGCGGTCGATGCGCCCGCCCTGCGCCAGGCGGAAGGGCTGGGTCATCGATCGTGGTCCGCCGCCGCAGCAGCGGCGGGCGGCGCCTCGCCCGGCTTATAGGTGGCGACGAACCGGTCGCTCACCGTGTCGCGCAGCGCATTGAAGAAGCGGCCGCAGCCATGCGTATGGCGCCAACGCTCGGCGTGCAGCCCCATCGGATTGCGCCGGAAGTAGAGGAATTCGATCCACGCGCCGTCGCCGGCCGCGGCCGACGGACGGGCGAGATCGGCCTCGCCCGCGTATCGGAACTCGATCTCGGCGTGCGCACCGCAGAACGGACAGTCGATCAGCAGCACGGTTCGATCTCCCCGCCTTCAATGCGCGACCGCCGCGGCGGCCGCCTCGTCGATCGGGCGGCAGTCGCGGAACCGGTCCAGGCCGAACGGCGCGTTGATCGGATGCGGCTCGCCCTTGGCGATGGTCCAGGCGAACAGATGGCCGGATCCCGGCGTCGCCTTGAATCCGCCCGTGCCCCATCCGCAATTCACGTAAAGGCCCGGCACCGGCGTGGGACCGATGATCGGCGAGCGGTCGGGGGTGAGATCGACGATGCCGCCCCAATTGCGCATCATCCGCAGCCGGCGGAAGATCGGGAACAGTTCGGAGACCGCCGCCAGCGTCTGCATCGGAATGTGCAGCGCGCCGCGCTGGCTGTAGGAAACGTAGGCGTCGGTGCCGGCGCCGATCACCAGTTCGCCCTTGTCGGACTGGCTGATATAGGCGTGCAGCGCCCCCGACATCACCACGCAGGGAAACACCGGCTTGACCGGCTCGGACACCAGCGCCTGCAAGGGGAAGGATTCGATCGGCATGCGCAGGCCGGCCATCGCCATCACCGTGCTGGTATGGCCGGCGACGACCACGCCCAGCTTGCGCGTGCGGATGGTGCCCCGCGCGGTCTCCACCGCCTCGACCGCGCCCGACGCATCGCGGCGGATGCCGGTCACCGCGCAATTCTGCACGATGTCGACGCCGAGGGAATCCGCCGCGCGGGCGAAGCCCCAGGCCACCGCGTCGTGCCGGGCAATGCCGCCGCGACGCTGCAGCGCCGCGCCCATCACCGGATAGCGCAGGCCGGGGCCGATATCGAGCGGCGGGCAGAATTCCTTGGCCTGTTCCGGGGTCAGCCACTCGTTGTCGACGCCGTTCGCGTTGTCGGCGTGCACGTGGCGCATCTGCACGTAGATGTCGTGGCGCGAGTGCGCCAGGTTCATGATGCCGCGCTGCGAGAACATCAGATTGTAGTTCAGCTCGGCGGACAGCCCCTCCCACAGCTTCAGCGCGTGGTCGTAGAGCGCGATGCTCTCGTCGAACAGATAGTTGGAGCGGATCACCGTGGTGTTGCGCCCGGTATTGCCGCCGCCAAGCCAGCCGCGCTCCAGCACGCAGGTGTTGGTCAGCCCGTGCTCTTTGGCGAGATAATAGGCGGTCGCGAGCCCGTGCCCGCCGGCGCCCACGATCACCGCGTCGTAGCTCTCCTTCGGCTCGGGATCGCGCCAATAGGGTTGCCAGTCGGCATGTCCCCTGAAGGCGTGGCGCAGCAGTGAAAGACCGGAGAAGCGTTGCATGACCGGGTTCCAGCGCCCGTCGGGTATGCGGCCGAGAGTGCCCCGCGACTCGCCCGGGGGCAAGCGCGGCGCGGTCGAGGGTTCGTCGTGGCGGAAAAAACTGGCCCCGCCG
>JASHSH010000356.1 GCA_030040955.1 Rhodospirillales bacterium | reverse complement strand
CGCGGCGTGCCGCCCGAGGAGCGGGAGCCGATCGCCTGGCGCGGGGTGTTCATCGCCGGCGTGCTTCTCCTCGTCTTCGCCTTTTTCGGCGAGCCGCTGCTGCGCGCGCTCGGCATCTCGCTGCCCGCGTTGCGTGTCGCCGGCGGCATCCTGTTGTTCCTGGTGGCGACCGACATGGTGTTCGTGCGCGCGACCGGTATCCGCAATCTGACCGGCGGCGAGATCGCCGAAGCCGAGAACCGCGACGATATCGCGGTGTTTCCGCTGGCCTTTCCGCTGATCGCCGGCCCGGGCGCGCTGACCTCGATCGTGCTGCTGATCGGCCGCGCCGAGACGACGCTCGACATTGCCATCGTGATCGGCGCGTTGGCGGCGGCGCTGGCGCTTACCCTGATCGCCCTGCTTTCGTCGGCCCGACTCGCCAACCTGCTCGGCATCACCGGGACCAATGTGGTGAGCCGGGTGCTCGGCATCGTGCTGGCCGCGCTGGCCGCCCAGTTCGTGTTCGACGGAGTCGCGGGCTGGTTGCAGAGATGAGCGCGGGCCGAGGAGATTGACTTCGCGTCCGCGGCGCGGAACACTCCCGCGCCGGCCGTCCGATCGACCGCCGGCGCTGGCCCGAAGGAGAGACGAGCATGCGCGCGCTCCCCATGCGGCGGACCATCCTGACGATTTCCCTTTTTCTTGCGGTCGGCACCGGCACGGCCCAGGCGGCGGACACGGTGCGGGTCGGCTCCAAGCTCGACGCCGAGGCCGCGCTGCTCGGCAACATGATCCTGCAAACGCTGTCCGCCCACGGCATCGCCACCGAGAACAAGATCCAGCTCGGCCCGACCAAGATCACGCGCGGCGCGCTGCTCGCCGGCGAGATCGACGTCTATCCCGAATACACCGGCAACGGGGCCTTCTTCTTCAATATCGACTCGGACCCGGTGTGGAAGAATTTGGAGGCCGGCTACGAGAAGGTGCGCGCGCTGGACGCCGAGAAGAACCACATCGTCTGGCTGAAGCCCGCGCCCGCCAACAACACCTGGGCGATTGCGATTCGCAAGGACGTGGCCCAGGCGAACCACCTCGCCAGCATCGAGGACTTCGCCAAATGGGTAAGCGGCGGCGGCAAGGTGAAGATCGCCGCCTCGGCCGAATTCGTCGAGAGCCCGGCCGCCCTGCCCTCCTTCGAGTCGGTCTACCAGTTCAAGCTGGCCGCCGATCAGATACTGGTGCTGGCGGGCGGCGACACGGCCGCGACCGAGCGGGCGGCCGCGGAATCGACCTCGGGGGTGAACGCGGCGATGGCCTACGGCACCGACGGCGCGATTTCCGCGCTCGGCCTGGTCGCGCTCGACGACAGCAAGGGGGCGCAGATCGTCTACGCCCCCGCCGCCACGCTGCGCGCGGAGGTGCTCGACAAGCATCCCGACATCCGCGGCTGGCTGGAGCCGATCTTCGCCACGCTCGATTCCGCCACCCTGCGTTCGCTCAACGCCAAGGTCACGCTCGACGGCCAGGACCCGAAGCAGGTCGCCGCCGCCTATCTGAAGGAGAAGGGCTTCGGCAACTGAGGGGCCCGCCGCGTCGGCGGCCGGACTCGAGGCGCGGGCGCGCGGCCGCTTCGCGCCCCGCAATCCGGTCCTGCTCCTGCTGGGCATCCTATCGCTCGCCGCGCTCATCGCGCTGCCCGTCCTCGCTCATGCTCCCAATCGACTTCTGTCCGGCAGTCCGCTGCCGCTGGCCGCGCTGCCGCCGGCATTCGCCACCCTGTCGCTGCTGAGTGCGCTCGGACTGGCGGCTTCCGCCTTCCTTCCTTCCCGCCCCGGCGCGATGGCCGCTCTCGCGGCGGCGACTGTCCTGCCCATCGCCTGCGTCTGGGGAATCGGGCTGGACGCCGCTCGCTTCGCGCAGACCGCCAGCGCCACCGCGCGCGGCTCGATCGCCGCCGGTGCCTGGATCGCCATCCTCGCCGCCTATCTGGCCATGGCCGAGGCGGCGCGCCGGCTGGCGCTGCGGGCGCCCGCGCGCGCGGCCGTGGCCGCGCTGGCGGTGACGCCGGTGGCGATCCTGCTCGCCGCGGGCGGCCTCGATCATCTCGGCGTGATCGAGGAATATGCGATCAAGCGCGACGTGTTCGCCGAGGCGCTGGCCCGCCACGGCCAGATCGTCGCCGCATCCTTCCTGCCGGCGCTGGCGCTGGGGCTTCCGCTTGGCGTGCTGGCGCGTCGTTCGGCGCGGATGCGCGGGCCGCTGCTGGCGACGCTGGGGATCGTGCAGACCATCCCGTCGATTGCCCTGTTCGGATTGCTGATGGCGCCGCTTTCCGGCCTCGCCGCCGCCGCGCCCTGGATCGCGGCACTCGGCATCCGCGGGGTCGGGCTGGCGCCGGCCGCGATCGCGCTCACGCTGTATTCGCTGCTGCCGATCGTGCGCAACACGGAAGCCGGGCTGGCTGGCGTGTCGCCGGCCGCCATCGACGCCGCGCAAGGGATGGGGATGAGCCGGCGGCAGATCCTGATCCAGGTCGAGCTGCCACTGGCCCTGCCGGTGATCCTGTCCGGGCTGCGCATCACCTTGGTGCAGGCGGTGGGACTGGCCGCCGTGGCCGCGTTGATCGGCGCGGGCGGCCTGGGCGCGATCATGTTCCAAGGCCTGTTCGCCGACGCGGGCGATCTGATCTTGCTCGGCGCGCTGCCCATCGTCGCGCTGGCCGTGGCGGTGGATGTGCTGTTCCGCCTGCTCGCTTCGCTGCCGACGAGGAGCGCCGCATGATCGAATTCCGCAACGCTTCCAAGTCGTTCGACGGGCGCCCCGTGGTCGAGGATTTGTCGCTGACCATCGCCGCGGGAACCGTCGGCGTGCTGATCGGCACCTCGGGCGCCGGCAAGTCGACCGCGCTCCGCATGGTCAATCGCCTGGTCGAGCCGAGCGCGGGCGAGGTGCGCATCGGCGGCGTGCCGGTGCGCGCGTTTCGGCCCGAGGAGCTGCGCCGGCGTATCGGCTATGTCATCCAGTCGGTCGGCCTGTTTCCGCATTGGACGGTGGAACGCAACATGGCGACCGTTCCGCGCCTGCTCGGCTGGCCGCGCCGGCGGATCGAGGCGCGCATCGATGAGCTGCTTCACCTATTGCGGCTCGATTCGGGCGAGCTGCGCGGCAGATATCCGCATCAGCTTTCCGGCGGACAGCAGCAGCGCGTGGGCGTGGCCCGCGCGCTTGCCGCCGATCCCGACCTGCTGCTGATGGACGAGCCGTTCGGCGCGCTCGATCCGATCACCCGCGCCGCCTTGCAGGACGAGCTGCTGCGCGTCCACCGCGCCACCGGCAAGACTATCTTGTTCGTCACTCACGACATCGACGAGGCGATCAAGCTCGGCCAATTCGTTGCCCTGCTCGATCGCGGACGGCTGGTGCAGGCCGGCCCGCCGCGCGAGCTGCTGGCCGCGCCGGCCAACGATTTCGTGCGCGATTTCGTGGGCGGCGAGGAGCGCGGGCTCAAGCTGCTCGGCACCGAGACCGCCGCTTCGCGTCTGCGCCGCGGCGAGAGGGTCGAGGGCGAGCCGGTGCCGGTGAGCCTTTCGCTGAACCGGGCGCTCGCCCTGATGGTGGTGCGCGGCGTCGACCGCCTCGGCGTGGTGGGCGAGGAAGGCGCGCCGCTCGGCGCGCTGCATTTGGCGGATCTCGCCCATCCATGAGCGAAGCGCCGCCGCGCGTTCGCCCGTCGCCGTGGCGCGATCCGCTCGCATGGTCGGCCGGGCTGCTGGTCCTGCTCGTGTTCGGCATGCCCGCCCTCCGTCCTCTGTTTGCCGCGCTCTTCCCGCGGCTCGAACGTCCGGTCTATGCGGGGGATGCGTTCTGGTCGCTGCTGCTGGCGCATCTCGGGCTGGTTGCGGCCTCCAGCCTGGCCGCGATCCTGGTCGGAGTGGGTGCCGGCATCCTGGTGACGCGGACGCGCGGCGCGGCATTCCGCGGTCTGGTCGAGACGCTGGCGGCCGCCGGCCAGGCCTTTCCGCCGGTCGCGGTTCTCGCGCTTTGCGTTCCCGCGCTCGGCTTCGGCGCAATGCCGGCGCTGATCGCCCTCACCCTCTACGGGCTGCTGCCCATCGTCGAGAACACTGTGGCTGGTCTCGAACAGGTGCCGGCTTCGGTCCGCGAGGCGGCGCTGAGCAGCGGCATGACCGCGGCCCAGAAGCTGCGCCAGGCCGAGCTGCCGCTCGCCGCTCCGGTCATCCTCGCCGGCGTGCGCGTTTCCGTGACGATCAATGTCGGCACCGCGGCACTCGCCTCCACCGTCGGCGCCAAGTCGCTCGGCCTGCCGCTGATCGTCGGACTGAACTCGGACAATACCGCCTACGTGCTGCAAGGCGCGCTGCTGGTCGGCGCGCTGGCGCTGACGCTCGATCTCGCCTTCGCGCGGCTGGTGCGGCTGGCCGAGCGCTGGCGGGCAACCTGATGGGTTGCGCATATCAGGCATACCTTGCCGCCGCGGTATGAATTGACTATCGGTCCGCCCCGGGGGCGGTAGGAGCGGCCGGATGGCATCCGGCCGGAATCTGGATTGGCGAGCACGACCGAGACCGCGAAGGAGGAAATCGCCGGCCTTCCGGTGCCGCAGCGCTACTGGGCCATCGTCACCATCGGTTTCGCCATCGCGGTCGCGGTGCTCGATGGCGCGATCGCCAATATCGCGCTGCCCACCATCGCGCATGATTTGCATGCCTCTGCCGTCGACTCGATCTGGGTGGTGAACGCCTATCAGCTCGCGGTCACCATCTCGCTTCTGCCCTTGGCCTCGCTCGGCGAAATCTGGGGATACCGCCGGATCTATCTTCTCGGCCTGGTCGCCTTCACGCTGGCCTCGTTGGGCTGCGCGCTCTCGCATTCGCTCATCGAGCTGACCGCCGCCCGCGTCATCCAGGGATTCGGCGCCTCCGGCGTGATGTCGGTGAACACGGCGCTGATCCGATTCATCTATCCGCGGGCGCAATTGGGGCGCGGCATCGGCATCAACGCGATGGTGGTGGCGGTTTCCTCGGCGGTCGGGCCGACGGTGGCCTCGGCGATCCTGTCGGTGGCCGACTGGCAGTGGCTGTTCGCGATCAACTTGCCGATCGGCGCGGCGGCGGTGGTGATCGGGCTGCGCGCCCTGCCCAATATGGCGGGCACCGGCCGGCGGTTCGATCTCGTCAGCGCGCTGCTGTGCGCGGTCGCCTTCGGTCTGCTGATCACCGCGATCGATGGGCTCGGCCACCGGCTCGCGCCGCGGCTGGTGGCGGCGGAATTCGCCGGCGCGATCCTGTTCGGGTTTCTGCTGGTCCGGCGCCAGCTTGGCTTGCCGTCGCCGCTCCTGCCGGTCGATCTGTTGCGCATTCCCGTGTTCGCGCTGTCGGTGGCAACCTCGGTCTCGTCCTTCACCGCGCAGATGCTCGCCTATGTCTCGCTTCCCTTCTATCTGCAAGACACGCTGGGCCGCGGCGTCGTCGAGACCGGCCTGCTGATGACGCCATGGCCGATCGCCACCGGCGTGATGGCGCCGCTCGCCGGGCGGCTTTCGGACCGCCTCTCGGCCGGGTTGCTGGGAGCGATCGGTCTGGCCGCCCTCGCCGCCGGGCTGGCGTTGCTGGCGACGTTGCCCGCGCGGCCGGAATCGCTCGACATCGCCTGGCGCATGGCGCTGTGCGGCGCCGGCTTCGGCCTGTTCCAGTCGCCGAACAACCGCACGCTGATCACCTCGGCGCCGAAGGAGCGCAGCGGCGGCGCGAGCGGCATGCTCGGCACCGCGCGGCTGCTCGGCCAGACCACGGGAGCGGCGCTGGTCGCGCTGATCTTCGGGCTGGCGCCGACGCAAGGAACCATGATCGCGCTCGCGGTAGCGACCTGCTGCGCCGTGCTCGCCGCGCTGGTGAGCGGTTCGCGCGTGGCAGCCGCGCAGCCGGCGGGCTAACCTCGCGCGGCGGATCACCGGGGAGGGAGGAGAATGTTCAAGGCTTCCGCCGGAGTAATGCTACCCACCTCGATCATCGGCTCGCTGCCGCGTCCCGGCTGGTACACCGCCAATCTGGGCGCGCAAAGCTTCCTCGAGGCGATGGTGAATTCGCGCTACCGCGAGCAGTACGAGGACGCCGTGTCCGCCTTCCTGCGCATGCAGGAGACGGCGGGGCTCGACATCTGCACCAATGGCGACGCGCATTACGACGAGCAGGTCGGCGGCATGAGCTGGCAGAGCTATCCGCTGACCCATATGGACGGATTCGCCGCCACCGGCCGGCCGGCCGCCTACCGCGTCGGCGCCGCCGCCTATCCGCGCGGTCATATCCTGCACGACTTTCTCGAGGCGCGCGTGCTGCCCGGAATCGAGGGACCCGTCGGGCCCGGCCGGCTGCAATACGCCGCCATGTGGAAGGTCGCGCAACGCCTCACCCAGCGGCCGGTGAAGTTCGGCACCATCCTGCCCGAGCTGCTCGCCGCCTCGGTCGCCTACGACAAGCACTACAAAGACCCGGTGGAGCGGACGATGGCGCTGGCGGAGGCGATCAATCGCGAGCTGCACGAGCTGGCGGATGCCGGCTGTCCGGTGATCCAGATGGAGGAGCCGCAGATCCATATGGTGCCGGCGCGCGGCAAGGCCTTCGGCAAGCTCGGCGAGACCGAGTTGGTCGAGGTGTTCAACGCGACCGTGCGCGGACTGCGCGCCAAGACCGAGATCTGGTGCCACACCTGCTGGGGCAATCCGGCGCAGCAGCGCATCTTCCGCGACGTGCAAAGCTACCGCCCGACGCTGGAGGCGCTGAACAAGGTCGACGCGGACGCGATCACCTTCGAAACCTGCTCATCGGGGCCGGGCGATCTGGAGGCGATCGGCCAGATCATCACCGGCAAGAAGGTGGTGATCGGGGTGATCGACCATCACACGCTGCAAGTCGAGCGGCCGGACCAAGTCGCCGACCTGATTCGGGCGGCGCTCAAGCACATCCCCGCCGAGCGGCTGGTGATCTCGTCGGATTGCGGCATGGGACGCGAGGGCATGAGCCGCCGTCACGCCGCCTACAAGATGGTGGCGATGGTGCTGGGCACGAACGTCTTGCGCAAGGAACTCGGCTTGCCCGAAGCCCACTCTCTCGCCGCCGACGCGCGCTACTCGCTCACCCTGACCCAGCCCGATTGAGACCGGCAGCCTCGTCTTGCGGCTGGCAGCAAACTGGCCGCCCTGCTGCTAACCAACTGATTCAACGAAGAAATACTTGCCAACCAAGGCGGTTCCGCGCCTATCATGGAGGCGTAATCGGCGTAGTGATTTGGTGGTTTTCCGTGTCGAGCTTGGCGCTTCAGCTGCAAGGGTATCGGCTTACCACGGCCGAAATCCTGTACCGCCTGCCCGATCATCCCGCCTTGCTGCAAAGCTACGTCTGGCAGGAGCTCGATCTCCTGCCCGACCTGCCCGGGCTGCGGCGCTTCCTCGAATTCTGGGAGCGCCGCATCGAGGGAAGGCTGCATTCGGTCCGGGTATGCGCCCTGCGCGCGATCTCGCCGGGCGAGGCGCGCGCGGCGATCGAGGCCGGCTGGATTCAGTGACACCGGCGGCCCGGGCGGCTCTCCGCCCGCCGCGGCGCTGAAGGCGGGCACGGCGAGCAACGGGCTGGCCAAATACTACCGCGATAGCGTGACCGCCGGACCTGCCTCTTTGGTCCTCCAGATCGAGGATTTCAACAGCTTCGGCGATGCAATGATTCGCAAGCCGATCAACGAGATAGCCATTCGCTCCGGGGGTTCGGGAAACTGGGGGCGGACGGGCTAGACGAAGGTTGAGTTGTTGCCCGGGTGCCCCCGCCCTATAGTTTCCGCGCCATGTCGAGCATCGGGGAGATCATAACCACCCCGCAAGGCCTGGCGGTCGTCGTGCAAGTTCTGCCGACGCAGCTGAATGTCGGCGGCCAGACCGTGTCGCAAGTGGTCGTCGCGCCGCTGACCGGCGGTCCCGCTCCGGTCGGCGCGCCGGCGAGCGCGCCCTCGCTTCCCGGATTCAGCCCCACCGTGCAGGCGCAGGCGGGCGCCGTCTATGTCGCGCTGGTCGCGGCCACGCCGGACACCTCATCGTCGGGAGCTGTGGCGGGAACGGGCGGCGCGCCAAGTTCGTCCGGAGCGTCATCCGGCGGCACCGGCTCCGCGCCGGACGAGGGCAGCCCGGATACGGCACCGACTTCGGTCGATTTCTCGTCGGCGGCAACCGCCTACCAGACCACCTCCGACCTGACGAGCAAGACCAGCTCCCAAACCTTGGCCTTCGGCTAACCGGACGGGCGGGCGATTCGCCCGGCGGGAGCCGCAACCAGGGATTTCAGTTGCGCCAGCCGCCGGGACGATTGCCCGCGCGACGCTCGACGATGAGGCTGCGCGCGCTGGTCCAGGCGGCGGCGATGTGGCGGGCCACCTCGTCGAGCCGGTCGCGCAGTGCCTCCTCCTCGAGATAGCGCAGCGCCGACATCAGCGCCGTGATGCGTACCGGCGAGGCGGAGAGTTCCGCCTTGCGGGCCACCGCCTTGGCGCGAGCCGGCGACCTCACGCGGACCTCGGCGAATCGGGGCTTGCGCGACCGTGCCGCGGCACGCATCCAGCCGGTTCGAAAGACTTCCTGCGCCGATCCATCGTTCGCCGACTTGTTCGGGCCCGCGCAATCCTGATAGCGCCGATGGCACGCGGATATCAGCCCTACTATTCTTTAGCATTGACAGGTGATAGGCTTGGCAAGGTTCGCGGAAGGGGGCGGGAGACCTAGTTCCGCGTAACCGTCGGGCAATCCATGGTAGAATTGATCGATTCGGTTCGATCCTTCCTGGACGCGCGCGACCTGGGCGCGGTGGGTCGGGCACTGGAGGGCGCCTTCGCTCCGCACGGCTTGGGGCGGCATACATATTTCACCGTCCGCTCCCCCCTGGTCGCCGTCGGCAAGCGTCCGATCGTGACCAATTTCCCCGAGCAGTGGGTGCGCCGCTACATCGAGTGCGACTACGATCCGATCGATCCGATCATCGAGGTCGCCACCCATCGCCTGACTCCCTTCTCCTGGACCAGCGTGGTGAAGGAGCGCCGGCTGACTCGGCGCCAGGCGCGTTTCATGGACGAGGCGCGCGAGTGCGGCCTGAAGGAAGGGATCACGGTGCCGATCTACGGACTGAACGGCGACATGGCCGTGCTCAGCGCCGTCTCCGGGGACGACCGGATCGAGGTCGAGCGCTATATCGAGGCCAACCGCGCGCTGCTGCATATGGCGGCGCTCTACGCGCACGAGGCGGTGTGCCGCATTTCCGGCCCGGCCGAGGGCGAGGCGGCGCACAAGCTGCATCCGCGCGAGCTGGAATGCCTGCTGTGGGCGGCCAAGGGAAAGACCTCGTGGGAGATCGGCCAGATACTCAAAATCTCCGAGGGCACAGTGAACCAGTATTTCAACTCCGCCGCCCGCAAGCTCGCGGTGAACAACCGCCTGCACGCGGTGGCCAAGGCGATCATGCTGGGAATCATCCACCCCTGAGACCCGTGCCGCTCGGCGCCCGCTCCACCCCCTCCCCTCCGCCGCTTCGCCGCAAACCCCTATAGATTAGTAGGATAGTCGCGCGCGGTCCGTCCGCGTTACCGCTGTTCTCCGAGCGATCGTGTTTCGCGAGGGGGAACGCATGCAACAGCGGTTCCTGCTGCACCGGCCCGGTGCGCCGCTTCCGCCGTCCGTCTTGACCGAGATGCACCGCGTGCGCAGCGCGGTGTTTCGCGACCGGCTGGGCTGGGAAGTCAACTCGCGTGATGGGCTGGAGCGGGACTGCTACGACCTGGTCGGCCCGGTCTACGGCATCTGCCAGAGCGACGCCGGCGCGATCCTGGGCTGCTGGCGGTTGCTGCCGACCACCGGCCCCTACATGCTCCGCGACATCTTTCCCGAGCTGATCGGCGAACACGAGATGCCGCGCTCGCCGCGCGTCTGGGAGATCAGCCGATTCGCACTGAGCGAGCGCAACCGCGCCTTCTGCACCGGCCGAATGCTGCAACAGGCGACCGTGCAGCTGCTCGCGGGCCTGATCGAGTGCGCGCTCGACTTCGATCTCGAGCGCATTGTCGCCGTCACCGATCTGCGCTTCGAGAAGATTCTCCAGCGCGGCGGACTCGACACCCATCGCTTCTGCGAGCCGCGCCCGGTCGACGGAACCCCGTCGACCGCCGGCTGGATCGACATCGACGAGCGGGCGCTCGCGCGCGTGCGCGCCGCGCTCAACGAATCCGCCGAGCCCCTGCCCCGCCACACCGTAGCCGCGTGAGGGTCCCATGAGCTGCCCGTTCCACTCGCTCGCCCGCAAGCCCGCCGACCCGGAGCGCAAAGGCGACGCGCCCAATGGACCCGCATCGCCGCCGATCGCGCCGCCCGCCCCGCGGGGCTGGCCGGTGGTCGGTTTGCTGCCTGCGCTGCGCAAGGACCCGCTCTCCTATCTGCGCGGCATCGCCGAGGAATATCCGCGCATGGCGACGCTGCGCCTTGGCCTCGACAAGGTGCTGATGGTCAACGATCCGATCCTGATCGAGGAGGTGCTGGTCCACCAGTCGGAAAATTTCAACGACAAGAGCAAATACTATCGGCGCGCGGGCGAGGTGCTCGCCGACGGGGTGATTCCGGCCAACGGCGATTCCTGGCGCTCGCAGCGCGACGCCATCTCGCCGTCCTTCGCCGGCGACGTGCTCGCCAAGGTGCCGCCCGCCACGGTGGAGGTGGTGCGCGACATCGAGGCGCGCTGGCGCGCTGGCGCGGCGGAGGGCCGGGCGATCGACATCGGGCCGGAGATGATGCGGCTGTCGCTGGAGGTGTTCCTGCGCGTGATGTTCAGCTCCGAGCTCGACGAGGGCAAGTTCGCGCTACTCACCGAGTCGATCGGTACCGTACTACGCGCGGCCGAGAAGCGCGTATGGGCGATCCTGCCGGAATTCCTCGACCCGCCCGCCGAGCGCCGCCGCGTGCGCGAGGCCTATGCCAGCATCGACACGATCATCCTCGACCTGATGGAATCGCGCCGCAAATGGGGCCATGAGGCGGGCGACATGCTCGACCAGATGATGGGCGCGGCCGATCCGGCAACCGGCCGGACCTTCGACGACCGGCACCTGCTCCAGCAGATCCGCACCATCATCCTGTCGGGGCACGAGGCGACCGGACTCGCCATGACCTGGACGCTCTATCTGCTGTCGCGCCATCCCGAGCATGTCGCCCGCCTGCTCGACGACAGCCTCGACGAGGAGGCGGTGATCGCGGGCGCGCTCGCCCGCCGCTTTGCCCATATGCGCTGCTGCCTCGAGGAGGCGATGCGCCTCTATCCCCCGGTATGGTCGGTCTCGCGCGAGGCCAAGGCGGACGCACGGGTCGGCGAATTCTCCGTGCCGAAAGGCTCGACCATGATGATCTGTCCCTACGCCGTGCAGCACAGCCGGCGCAACTGGGACGAGCCCGACCGTTTCCTGCCCGACCGCTTCGCCGGCAGCCGGACCGCGCGGGCGCGCTTCGCCCATTTCCCCTTCATCGGCGGGCCGCGCGGATGCATCGGCCAGCAATTCGCCATGATCGAGACGGTCACCGCGCTGACCCTGCTGGTCAACCGGTTCGAAATGGAGCCGGCGGCCGAGGTCGCGCCCGAGCCGATGTTGTCGCTGCGGCCGGCCGAGCCGGTGCGCATCCGCGTCGCGCCGCGGGCGAAGTCGGCGCGGCCGGCGTCGGCGCAGACCGCGCGCGAGGCGGTGCCGGCCTAGTTTCCGCCGGCCCAATTGGCATCAGTCGTCGAGGCCCATATAGCTGCGCAGGGTCGCGGCGTCGTAATTCTCGCCGGTCGACATCGCGCAGATGCGCGAGATATGGGCGAGCGGCAGGCCCGTCTCCTCGGCCCAGGCGTTGAACCGCTCCTGAATGCGCGCGAGATCCCGCTTCGAGGACGGGTGCTCGGCGATGTCGAGGCCGGTCGCGCGCAGGCAGGCTACCATGTCGGTCGAAACGATAAATCCGTCCTTGCCGAGATTGCGCAGCAGATACTGGCCGGTGAAGCCGCCCAGCCGCGAGCCACGACGGGCAAGCAGTTCGAGCAGGCCGACATAGTCGGAGCCCGGCCAGGCGGCGAGCATCTTGCCGAAGCTTCCATGCTCGGCGGCGACGTCGGATACGAAGCGGGCATTGTCGCGCACCGCCATGATCTTTTGCGCATTGCGGACGATGCGCGGATTTCTGATCAGCCCGTCCCAGAACTCGTCGGATTGGACCAGCAGCTTGCCGGGACGAAAGCGCAGGAACGCCTTCTCGAATTCGGGCCACTTCGCCTCGATCACCGACCAGGCGAAGCCGGCCGAGAACAGGCCCTGCGCCATGCGCGAAAGCACGCGATCGTCGGCGAGCTTGGCCAGTTCCTCAGCCGTGGCGAGCGGCGGCAACAGCCGGCGCAACGCGGCCTCGCCGCCCTTGCGCTTCGCCGCGCGCTCGCGGATCGCACGGAATGGCGGGGACTTGGATTTGGCCGGCGCAACCGTCTTCTTCGCCATGCATCCTCCCGGATTTCGAATCGGCGGCGATCCTAGGGCAGCGGAAGCGCGCGGGCCAGCCGGTGACGCGGCACCGTCCCAGACGGATAATGCGCCCATGTCGCCACCCAGCTTCCCCTCGGCGAGCCGCGCCGCATGAGCCGGCTGACCGCGTTCGCCCTATTGATCGGACGGCTTGCCGCGCATGGCGCGCTGCGCCGTCCACGCCCCCTTTCGCTGGCCGACCGGCTTGCCGCGTTCCCACGCGACGGCTGGCCGGTCGAGAAGCCGGTACGCATTTTCTGGAACGACCGGCAGGTCCCGTTCATCGACGCCGGGACGGATGCCGACCTTGCGGTGGCGCTCGGCGGCGTGCATGCGCATCTACGCCTCGCGCAGATCGAGATGGCCCGCCGGATCTCGCAGGGCCGCCTCGCCGAGACCGTCGGTGAGATCGGCCTCGGCATCGACCGGATGGTGCGCACCCTCGATCCCGGCCGCGCGGTGCCCAAGATCATCGAAGCGCTGCCCGCCGAGACACGCGCCTGGCTCGACGGGTTCGCGCGCGGCATCTCGCATTATCAGGCCAAGGTGGCGAAGCTGCCGCTGGAGTTTTCGATGCTTGGCCTGGCGCCCGCGCCATGGACGATCGCCGACCTGCTCACCTTCGGTCGGCTCGCCGGCGTCGATATCAGCTGGATGGTCTGGTTCCGCCTGCTCGGCCTCAAGCGCGGCCCGGACTGGCCGAAGCTCTGGCGGCGGATTCTCGACGCGGATTTGGGATCGGGCGGGACAAGCGCGTTCGCCGACGGCGCGGCGGCCGATTCGGTCTTTGCCGCGACGCTTCGCTCGGGCAGCAATTCGCTCGCGGTGTCGGCGTGGCGAAGCGCCTCCGGCGGCGCGCTGATCGCCAGCGATCCGCATCTGTCGCTGATGCAGCCGGGACCCTGGCTGATCGCGGGCTTCGGCTCGCCCTCCTACCACGCCGTCGGGCTGATGTTTCCGGGCCTGCCCTTCGTCGCGCTGGGCCGCAACGAAGGGATCGGCTGGGGCGGCACCAACCTGCACGCGACCAGCAGCGAGCTGGTGGCTCTCCCGGCGGAAGCGCGCGGAGGATTGCGCGAGCGCGTGGAGACGATCCGCGTGCGCTGGTCGCGCCCGCGCCGCCAGCGCGTCCGCGAAAGCGCGCACGGCCCGGTGGTGAGCGACCTGCCGGGTGCTACGGCCGCCGGACGGGATTTGGCCCTGCGCTGGGTGGGACATATGCCGAGCGACGAAAGCACCGCCATGCTGCGCCTGCTGCGGGCACGCGACTGGGAGGATTTCGTCGGCGCAGTCGACAGTTTCGCGGTGCCGGCGCAGCGCATGCTCTACGCCGACGCGCAAGGGCGTATCGGCACGGCGCTCGCGGCCAGGTTCCCACGCTGGCGCCGCGATCCGCCGGCCGAAATCTGGACCGCTCCGGCGGAGATGGCGGATTGGGGCGCGCTCTTGAGCGCGCGCACGCTGCCCTCGGCCTTCGATCCCGAATCGGGCTTCATCGCCTCGGCCAACGAACGGCCGCGACCGGAGAGCGCGATCGTTGGTCATTACTTCGCGCCGCCCGACCGCAAGCTGCGCATCGACGCATTGCTTGGCGGTCTGCCGAAGGCGGAGGTCGCGGACCTTATGCGCATCCTGCGCGATGTGCGCTGGCGGCCGGCGGAGGAGATGCGCGCGAACCTGCTCTCCTGGCTCGACGCGGACACGGCGGCGGCGCGCGGAAAACGGGAGGAGGAGCTGGTCGCCGCGTTGCGCGTCTGGAACTGCGACTATGCCGCCGACTCGCGTGGCGCGCTCGCCTTCGAGCTGATCTCCTGCGGTTTGGCCCGCGCGATGATTTCCGCCGAGCGGCGCGCCGCCCTCTCGATTGCTTGGGGAACGCGCCGGCTGCTGTGGGAGGAGATCGTGGCGGCGGATTCGGATGCGCGCCGCGCTGCGCTTCGCCGGGCGTTGCGCGAGGCCGCGCGGGCCGCGCCGCCGGCGGGAGGCTGGGGCACGATTCACCGGCTGCGGCTCGGCCATCCGCTGTCGCGGTTCCCGCTGCTCGGGCGCGCCGCGCCCGGGCGCGATCTGCCCGGCGCGGGAAGTTCGGAGACGCTGCTCAAGACCGCGCATCCGCTGACCGACAGGCGGCACGCGGCAAGCTATGGTTCGAGCGCGCGGCACGTCTCCGATCTCGCCGATCTCGACCGCAATTACTTCGCCCTGCCCGGCGGGCAGGATGGCTGGATCGGCAGCGCGAATTTCGGCGATCAGACCGAGGCCTGGACGCGCGGCGAGTTCGTCGCGGTACCGATGCGCATCGAGACCGTGGCGGCTCAATTCCCGCATCGCATCGAACTGCTCCCGTGAGTCGCGCGTGATCGACGGGACGCCCCTGCTGCGCGCCTATGCCGGTCGGCGGCTGCGGCGACTCTCCCGC
>JASHSH010000355.1 GCA_030040955.1 Rhodospirillales bacterium | reverse complement strand
CGTTGCAGCATCGCCGGAATCAAGTCGCCCAATCCGTTCTGGCTGGCTTCGGCGCCGCCCACCGACAAGGAATACAACGTGGTGCGCGCCTTCCAGGCGGGCTGGGGCGGCGTGGTGTGGAAGACGCTCGGCTCCGATCCGCCGGTGGTCAACACCTCCTCGCGCTACGGCGCGATCCACGACGCCGGCCGCGGCCTCATCGGCTTCAACAATATCGAGCTGATCAGCGACCGCCCGCTCGATGTCAATTTGCAGGAGATGAGGAAGGTCAAGCGCGAATGGCCGGACCGCGCCCTTGTCGGCTCGATCATGGCGCCGATCGAGGAGCGGGCCTGGGTGAGCCTGACCAAGAAGGTCGAGGAGACCGGCGCCGACGGCATCGAGCTCAATCTCGGTTGTCCACACGGCATGTGCGAGCGCGGCATGGGCTCGGCGGTGGGCCAGGTGCCGGAGATGGTCGAGAAGGTGACGCGCTGGGCGAAGAACGCCACCCGCATGCCGGTGCTCGTCAAGCTCACGCCCAATATCACCAACATCCTGTGGTCGGCCGAGGCGGCGAAGCAGGGCGGCGCCGACGCGGTGACGCTGATCAATACGGTCAATTCGTTGATCTCGGTCGATCTCGACACCATGTCGCCGACGCCGACGGTGGACGGCAAGGGCACGCATGGCGGCTATTGCGGCCCAGCGGTGCGCCCGATCGCGCTGCACATGGTGGCCGAGATCGCGCGCAGCCCGGACACGCGCGGCATTCCGATCTCCGCCATCGGCGGCATCGCCACCTGGCGCGACGCGGCCGAATTCCTCGCGCTTGGCGCGGCCAATGTGCAGGTGTGCACGGCGGCGATGATCAGCGGCTTCCGCATCGTCGCCGAAATGATCGACGGACTCGGCGATTGGATGGACGCGAAGGGATTGCGCGACCTCGACGCGTTCCGCGGCTCGGCGACGCGCAACGTGGTCGACTGGAACGACCTCAACATGAACTACGTGACCAAGGCGCGCATCGACCAAAACCTGTGCATCGAGTGCGGCCGCTGCTACATCGCCTGCGAGGACGCCTCGCACCAGTCGATCCGGGTGACGGCGAAGGGCAACCGGCGCGTCTACGAGGTGATCGACGAGGAATGCGTGGGCTGCAATCTCTGCCACCATGTCTGCCCGGTGCCCGAGTGCATCACCATGGTCGCGGAAAACAACGGCAAGCCCTACATGAACTGGACCCAGGACCCGCGCAATCCGCTGCGCACCGCGGCCGAGTGACGCGCGCCATGGGCCTGCAATCGAATGTCGGGGTCAACGGCCAAAGGCTGTGGGACAGCCTGATGGAGATGGCGAAGATCGGCTCCACGCCGAAGGGCGGCGTGTGCCGGCTCGCTCTCACCGATCTCGACAAGCAGGGACGCGATCTGTTCGTGTCCTGGTGCAAGGCCGCGGGCTGCTCCATCCGCGTCGACCGCATGGGCAACATCTTCGCCCGCCGCGCGGGTCGCGATGATTCGCTTCCGCCGGTGATGATGGGCAGCCATCTCGACAGCCAGCCGACGGGCGGCCGATTCGACGGGGTCTACGGCGTCCTCGCCGGTCTCGAAGTGGTGCGCAGCCTCAACGATCTCGGCTATCAGACCGAGGCGCCGATCGAGGTCGCGGTGTGGACCAACGAGGAAGGCTCGCGCTTCGCCCCGGCGATGGTCGCCTCCGGCGTGTTCGCCGGCGTGTTCGACGTCGACTATGGGCTCTCCCGCGCCGACACCGAAGGCAGGACCATGGGCCAGGAACTGGCCCGCATCGGCTATGCCGGCAGCGAGCAGGTGGGGAAGCGCCCCGTCGGCGCCTATTTCGAGGCCCATATCGAGCAGGGGCCGATCCTGGAAGCCGAGGGCAAGACCATCGGCGTCGTCACCGACGCGCAGGGCCAGCGTTGGTACGAAATCACGCTGATCGGCCAGGAGGCGCATGCCGGGCCGACCCCGATGAGCCGCCGGCGCGACGCGCTGCTGGGCGCGTCCAGGATCGTGCAGGAGGTCAACCGCATCGGGCTGGCGCGCGCGCCGTTCGCCTGCGCGACCGTCGGCATGGTCCAGGTCCACCCGAACTCGCGCAACGTGATCCCCGGGCGCGTCTTCCTCACGGTCGATTTTCGCCATCCCGACGACGCCGTGCTCGCCGGCATGGACCGCGAACTGCGCGACTTCGTCGCCCGCATGGCCGCCGAGAGCAGGCTCGAGGCCGAGTTCAAGCAGATCTGGCACGTCGCCCCGATCAAGTTCGATCCGCGCTGCGTCGCCGCCGTGCGCAAGGCGACCGGCGAGCTTGGCTATTCGAACCGCGACATGGTCTCGGGCGCGGGCCACGATGCCTGCTATCTCGCCAAGGCCGCGCCCACCTCGATGATCTTCGTGCCCTGCGTGGACGGAATCAGCCACAACGAGATCGAGGACGCGACCCCGGAATGGATCGAGGCGGGATGCAACGTGCTGCTACGCGCCGCCGTGGCCACGGCGGACGCCATCGAGGCGGGCGGGCTCGGTGGATGACGCGCGCCGCCTGGGCGCCGAGGGTGCCGCCCTCGCGCTCGATGGACGGGCTAGCGGACAGCCGGGCCGCGCGCGCCGCCGTGTGGGCCGCGAGAGCCTCGCGCGCATCCTCCAGGCCGCCGAGCGGGTATTCGCCGAATCGGGATATGGCGGCGCGACCATGGCCGAGATCGCCGAACGCGCGCGCCTGCCGAAGGCGAACCTGCATTACTATTTCGGCACCAAGGCCGAACTGTACCGCGCGGTGCTCGCCGACATCCTCGCCGTCTGGCTCGCGCCCATCGAGGCGATCCGTCCCGAAGCCGATCCGGCGGAGGCGATCGCCGAGTATGTGCGGGCGAAGATGGCGGCGACGCGCACCCGGCCGCACGCCTCGCGCGTATTCGCCAACGA
>JASHSH010000354.1 GCA_030040955.1 Rhodospirillales bacterium | reverse complement strand
TGGGCGCAGACATAGGTGCCCCAGCGCCTTGCCTCGTCGACCGCGGCCTCGATTTCGTCGATGCGAAACTGCAGGCTTTCCAGCGGATCGGCGGGCGAGGCGACCCCGCCCGAGACCATGATCTTGATCTGATCGGCGCCCTTGCGCAGCTCGTCGCGCACCGCCTTGACCATCTCGGGCACCCCGTCGGCGATGCGCGAAGTGGCGCCGAGCGCGCTCGAACAGTGGCACAGCGGCTCGGACTGGGTCCGCTTGCGCTGGTCGCCATGGCCGCCGGTCTGGCTGATCGGCATGCCGGATATGAACAGGCGCGGACCGACGAACAGGCCTTGCTCGACCGCCGCCTTGATGCCCCAGTCGGCGCCGCCGGTGTCGCGCAGCGTCGTGAAGCCGCGCATCAGCATCGCCCGCATCGCCACCGAGCCCTTCGCGGCCAGCAGGGTCAGCGGCACGTCGGCCAGGTTCTGCAGATGCACCTCGGGCAGGACGATATGGATGTGGCAATCGATCAGTCCGGGCATCAGCGTCCGTCCGCGCAAATCGATGCGCTGCGCGCCCGGCGCCGCGATCGGCCGGTCGGACACTTCCTTGACCGTGCCGTCCGCGATCAGCAGCTCGACGCCCGAGCGCAGCTCGTCCTGCCGCGGATCCAGCAAGCGGCCGCCATGGAACAGATACGAAGTCACGCCCCACCTTCCTTTCCATTCCCCTGTCATTGTCGCCAAATTATGCAATGATTACAACGCCCAAATCGCGTCGGCCGAAGCGGCACGCGGACACCGTGCGGCCTATTCGGTCGCCTCCTCGTCGCGCAAGTCGGGCGATCGAAAACGGTCGCGCAGGGCAGCCTCCTCCGCGCTGACCACCGGAATGGCGGCGATCAGCCGGCGCGTGTAATCCGTACGCGGCGAGTCGAAGATCGCGGATACCGTGCCCGTCTCCACCAGCCTGCCCTTCTGAAACACGCTCACCCGGTCGGCAACGCCGCGCACCACCGCGAGATCGTGGGTGATGAACAGGTAGGTAAGCCCGTGCTGCCGGCGCATGCGCATCAGCAGCTCGAGTACCCGCGCCTGGACCAGGACATCGAGCGACGAGGTCGGCTCGTCGAGCACCAGCAACTCCGGCCGGCAGGCGAGCGCGCGGGCGATGGCGATGCGCTGGCGCTCGCCGCCCGACAGGCCGCGCGGCGTGCGGCGCGCATAGTCGGGGGGCAGCCCGACCTCGCCGAGCAGCTCGGCCACCCGCTCCGACCGCCCGCTCCGCTGGCCGATGCCGTGCACATCGAGCGAGAGGCGGATCGACTGTCCGACCGAGCGCCGGGCGTTCAGCGCGGACAGCGGATTTTGCTGGATGAGCTGAATCGCGCGCTTGAGCGCGAGCGGCCGGCGCGCCGGCAGCGGCTCGCCCTTGAAGCGGAGCCCGCCGGCGGTGGGCGGAAACAGGCCGAGGATCAGCCCGCCGAGGGTCGACTTGCCGGAGCCCGACTCGCCGACCACGGCGTGGCACTCGCCCGGCGCGATGTCGAGCGTCACGTCGGCGAGCGCCAGCACTTCGCGGCCGGCGACCGAAAACCGCTTGGTCGCACCCTCGATGGCCAGCAGCGGCGCGCTCACGGGACCACCTCGGGCTCGAAGCAGCCCGCATGTTCAACCAGCGGCTCGGCGAAGGCCGGCGTGGTCGCCGGCGGGTCGGGCAGGCGCGCCCCGTTCAATCGCGGAATCGCGGCGAGCAGCGCCCGCGTGTAGGGATGCTTGGGATCGCCGAACAGCTGCGCGGTGGTCGCGTGCTCGACGATGCGGCCGCGATAGATCACGTAGACGCGGTCGGCGAATTCGCGCACCACGCCGAGATTGTGCGAGATGAACAGCACGCCCGCGCCCCGCTTGCCGATCAGGGCGTCCATCAGCTGGAGCGTGCGCGCCTGCACGGTCACGTCCAGGCTGCTGCCCGGTTCGTCGGCGACCAGCAGGTCGGGATTGTTGACCAGGGCGAGCGCGATCATCACGCGCTGGCTCATGCCGCCGGAGAGTTGGAAGACGTAGGAGGCGAGCACGCGCTCCGCATCATGCAGATGGACCTGGGCGAGCGCGTCGCGCGCCCGGGCGTCGGCCTCCGCGTTCGATAGGTCGGGATTCGCGCGCCGCAACACTTCGCGAAACTGAGCGCGAATGGTGAAGGTCGGATTGAGGGCGGAGACCGGGTCCTGGAAGATCATCGATATACGATCGCCGCGCGCGCGTCGGATATAGGGATCGGCGGCCGAAACCGCGTGGCCGGTGAGCCGTACCGCGCCGGAAAGCTTCGCCATCCCCTCCTGCTGGATCAGGCCGAGCACCGCCCGGGCGATGGTCGATTTGCCCGAACCCGATTCGCCGACCAGCGCGACCTTCTCGCCGCGCCGGATATGGATCGAGACTCCGTGCAGCACCTCCACCGGGCCCGCCGGTCCCGGGAAGGAGAGCCGCAGATCGGCGATGGCCAGCACCACGGGCGCGGTCGCGTCCATGCGTCAGCCGCCGGCGATTGCGCTAGCGGCGCGCATCGAGCGCCTCGCGCAGCCCGTCGCCGAGCAAATTGAAGGCGACCACGACGAGGAGGATGGCAAGCGCCGGAAACACGGTCAGCCACCACGCCTCGGGCATGTATTTCGCGCCTTCGGAGACCATCGAGCCGAGATCGGGGGTGGGCGCCTGCGCGCCCAGGCCCAGGAAGGACAGCGACGAGGCGATCAGGATCACGAATCCGACATCGATGGTCATCTTGGTGAAGATCGATGGCAGGCAATTGGGCAGGATTTCGCGGAACAGGATATGCGGCACGCCGGCGCCCACGGTTTCGGCGGCGAGCACATAGCCTTCGCGCTTTTCGGCGCGGGTGAGGTTGTAGGTCAGCCGCGCGTACCAGGGCCACCACATCGCGGTCACCGCCATCATCCCATGCACCGCGCTCGGCTCGAGGAAACCCATGATCGACATGGCGAGAACCAGCGGCGGGATCGACAGGAACACGTCGGTCAGCCGCATCAGCGCGTAGCTCCACACCGGGCCCAGATAGCCGGCGAGCAGCCCGATCACGACGCCGATGGGCGTGGTGATGGCGAGCACCACCACCGCCATCTCGAGCGACAGGCGGTAGGCGAACAGGAGCCGGGTGAGCAGGTCGCGGCCGATGGTGTCGGTGCCGAGCGGGTATTGGGCGCTCGGCGGCGCGGTGATAGCACCGAAATCGCCGATCGGACCGGCATGGGCGGGATAGGGCGAAATCCAGTTGGCGAGCAGCGCCGCCAGCACGATCAGCACGACGAGCGCCAGCCCGATCATGCCGCCGGGATTGCGCCGGAAGGCCTGCCATATCGGCGACTCGGCGAGGCCCGTCAATCGCGGCCCCCGGCGATGCGGATGCGCGGATTGACCACCGCGACCAGCAGGTCGACCGCGATATTGGCGATCAGGAACGCGGTCGAGATGATCAACACCGTGCCGACGATGGCGTCGAGGTCCTTGTGCAGGATCACCTCGACCCCGTAGCGCGACAGGCCCGGCCAGCCGAACACCGCCTCGACCAGGAA
>JASHSH010000353.1 GCA_030040955.1 Rhodospirillales bacterium | reverse complement strand
CTGCCCTACGCGGCGGACAGCTTCACCCTGGTGCTGGCGGTCAATGTGCTGATCAACCTGCCGCTGCGCGCGCTCGCCCTCGGAATGGTCGGCGAGGCGGTGCGCGTCCTCGCTCCGGGCGGCCGGGCGGTGTTCGCCTATTGCCCGAGCCCCTTCAGTTCCGGCTTCCGCCCCGCCCCGGCGCGCGCCGGTCCGGGCGCCAGGCTGCGCATCCTGCGCCGGCGCTGGCTCGGACGGGTGGCGGCGCATGCGGTCGCGTTCGACCTGGCCGGCGAGCTGATGGCGCGCCGGCCTTCCTTCGAGGCACGGTTTGTTCCGGCCCAGGCATGCGCGCTGCCGGGCGGCGGACCGGTAACGGGCCGGTACCACATGATTCTGCGCGACCTGCGCGCCGGAGGCTCCTGAGCGCGGAATTCCGCGCGATCGGAGGGGGTTCGGATACCGCCGCCAGTTGCCATGCTCCCGCCATCATTTTTCGGCTATCCTAAGGCTCTGCCCGGTCCTACGGGCCGATCCAATCCACCGCAACAAGGACACCAAAATGATCCATCGCAACTCCGCCCGCCCGCTGGGCGCCATCGTCCTGGCCGGCGTGCTCGCCGTTTTCGTCGCGCTGCCGCTGGCCCCGGCGCGGGCCGACGACCAGGCGCAGACTCCGGCCACCAAGCCGGTGCACCACCGCATGGACGTCGAGGGCTATATCAAGGCCCAGCACGACGCGCTGCACATCACCCAGGCCGAGGAGCAGTTGTGGGGCGCGGTGGCGCAGATCATCCGCGACAATGCCAAGGCCGAGTCCGCGCTCTACAAGGAACGGCACGCCAAGTCGAAGTCGATGAACGCGATCGACGACCTGCATTCCTACGCCGCGATCTTCCAGGCGCGCGCCGACGCCATCAACAAGATGATCCCGGCCTTCGAGGCGCTCTACAACGCGATGTCGCCGGACCAGAAGAAGCTGGCGGACGCGATGTTCCGCCACGCCCGCGGCGAGCGCGCGCAGAAGCCGAGCAACGGCTGAGCCGAGGGGCGCGCAATCGCCACGTGTCCGCTTGAGATCGCAAGGAGACAGAAGATGAAGAACCGATCGCTATCCGCGGCCCGTCCGCGAAGCGCCGCGGCGGCGCTGGCGCTCGCCGCGCTGGCCGGCCTCGCCGTGGCTTCGCTGGCGAGCGCGGCCAACGCCGAGACCTGGCGCGAATACGATGCGCGCTACTACCGCCTGCATCACCGCCATGTGGTGCTGCCGCACGGCATGGCTTGGGACGATCCCTATGTGGTGGTCGAGGCGCCGCCGGCCGTGGTCTACGTGCCCCCGCCGCCGCCCCCGCCCCCGCCCGTGGTCTATTCGCCGCCGGTGGTGTACGCGCCGCCGCAGCCGGTGCTGGTCGCGCCGCCGCTGCTCGGGCTGGGGCTGACCATCCGGCTGCACTGAGCGGCCGGCTCGCGCGCCGAACGCGCGGGTAAGTAGGTTGAGAATTTCTCGTTCTACGTGTAGACTCGGCGGACCATGAAACGGTCCGCCGGTCTCCTCTCCCTCGCCTTCCTCGCGTCCCTCCTCGCCGCGCCCGCCCGGGCCGGCGAGGCGGGCGCGCTTGTCGACGTGGCGGATGCCGGTCCGGCGGTGATCTGCTTCACCTCGGGCAACGAATCGGCGCCGGGCGCGGACTGCGCCGCGCTGATCGCCGCCGAGATCGGCCGCGCGCGCCGCCAGGTGCTGGTGCAGGCCTACAATTTCACCGAGCCGCGCATCGCGCAGGCGCTGATGGCGGCGCGCCAGCGCGGGCTCGATGTCGAAGTCCTGCTCGACAAGAGCGCGCCCACCGAGCGGGGCGGGCAGGCCGCGGCGCTCGCCCGCGCCGGCATCGCCGAATGGATCGACGCGCGGCCGCGCATCGCGCACAGCAAGGTGGTGGTGATCGACGGCGCGACCACGATCACCGGCAGCTTCAACTTCACCGCCTCTGCCCAGCGCGCCAACGCCGAGAACCTGATCGTGCTGCGCTCGCCCGAGGTGGCCTCCGCCTATGTCGCCAACTTCGCCCGCCGCCGCGCGGTGAGCGAGCCTTACGCGCCGGGCTGAGGCAAAGCGATCAGGCCGCGCCGGCGAGCGCGCGGCGCACCGCGTCGGGCTCGCGCGCTATCACGCATAGCAGAACGCGCGCGGTGCGGTCGGGACGCCTGCGCCCCTGTTCCCAGGCCTGCAAGGTGGCGAGATGGACGCCGTAGCGCGCGGCGAATTCGCGCTGCGACAGGCCCAGATTGCGGCGCAGAGCGCCCGTGTCGACCGATTTGGGCACGTCGACCTCATAGCTCGGCAGGTCGAGCTCCCCGCGCGCATGCGCGAGCGCGGCCCGGGCACTCGCGATCAGCCGCCGGCCCAGCGCGCTATGCTTCTCACGGCGCTTGGCGGCCGATCGCGGCGAGCGCTTCGAGGTAGCGGCGGATTTCCTTCCTGTCGGCATCGGTCAAATCCTCTTTCTCGCCTTTCGCGTATATGTCGAGCAAGTACAGCGACTCGCCGCCCGTCGGCACGAAGTAGATCACCCGGCCGCCGGCGCGCTTGCTCCTGCCGCGGTCGCGACGATCTTCATGCGCGCCGATGCTATACGACAACGTCGTAGTCGCGAAAGCCGTGCGGCTCGCGCGGGTGCGCATCGACCGCCGCCGCACAATAGGCGACGTTGGTCCGCAGCATGCCGGCGAGATAGCGCACCAGTTCCTCGGCCGGCGAGCGCAGGCCGTCGGTCAGCGCGGCGGTGAAGACGATGGCGAGCAGCAGAATTCCCACGCGCACGGGGCGGGAGGGCGCGCGCAGCAACACGAGGATCGCCACGCCGGCCGACGCCGCGCCGGTCGCCAGCCCGACCAGCACTTCCTCCACGGTATGCACGTCGAGGATCACGCGTGTCGCCGCGATCAGACCGATCAGCGCGACGGCGGCGAGCGGCGGGAGGAGGCGCGCCCATCCTTCGAGCTGGCGCGCGAGCACCACGCCGAGCGTGCCCAGCACCGAGGCCGACATCGCGGCGTGACCGCTCGGCGAGTTCAATCGGGGCCCGAAATAGCCGTGCGAGCAGCCGATCGCCGCGACCTTCAGCGTGCCGATCGCGCAGGCCGCGCCGAGGAGTGCCACCACCAGCGCGAGCGCGCCCCTTCGCTCGCCCGCGCGCAGCAGCACGATGATCGCCACCAGCGCGACGGCGGAGACGACGGCGAGATCGCCGAGCCCGCTGGCGGCTTTCAGGAAATCCATGCGCCCATCATACCGGCGCCGCCGAAATGCGGCGTTACGCCAGGAAATCGGCCCGCAATCCGCGGGTAACGGGTGGCGGCTAGCATCGTCCGCCGCTGGGGAACTCTGGGAAGCTCGGCGTTCTTGTGGCTCGGGCGATGTTTGGCTTGCGCTTGTTCGAACGCCCGCCGCGCGCGGTTCTGGTCGCCGGATGCGCGTTGCTGGCGGCCACGGCGTTCGCGGTCCCTGCCGGATTCGCGACGGACGAGACCGCCGGTCCGGCCGCTTCGGCCGCGCTCGCGGATCCGGACTTCGCCGCCGGCGAGTCGGCGATGAAGGCGGGCCGCTTCGCCGACGCGATGGCTTTCTTCATGCGCGCCACCATCCGGCTGCCGAACAATGCCGATTTGTGGAACGAGATCGGCTATACGAGCCGCCATCTCGGCAATCTGCCCCAGGCGCTCGCCGCCTACCAGAAGGCGTTGGGGATCGACCCCAAGCATCGCGGCGCGACGGAATATCTGGGCGAGCTTTACGTGCAAGCGGGCAATCTTGGGCTGGCCGAGCAGCAGCTCGACCGGCTGCGCCAGCTCTGCCCCGCGGGATGCCCGGAATACCGCCAGCTGATGGCGGCGATCGCCACCCGCAAGACCGGCGAGGCGGGCACGCCCGGCGGCTGGTGATGTTGGCGCGCTCTACCAGTTCGCAGGTTTCCGGATGGTCGTTCCCGGAATGGGATCGGGAAACTGTGCTGCGGTGAGCATGGCTCTGCGTATATGACGCTTGTAAGTCGCGACGCGTTCGAGATGCGTGCTCATCACCCACTTTCCAGGGCACACCACGTAGACAGGTTTGCGCCGCTCGGCGGACACCATTCGAATTGGGGTCGCGAGGTCGGTGTCGTTGGTGATTACAACGGCTGAATCGAATGCGTCGCGCCAAGCGTCATTGATCAGATGCGCTCCCAGATTCACGTCAGAGCCCTTCTCCTCGAACGTGTGGGCCTCCGCGATCAGTGCGTCGGCCAGCGGAGTGCCGAGCATGTCCGGTTGCCTTTTCCCGTACACCCCGACCGGCAAGCGTTTCTGCTCCTGCAACGAGCCACCCCGGACCATGTAGACTCCTCTAGGTACTGTCACTGGCGGAGCTGTATGCACGGTGGCATCTGCTATGGGCAAATTGACCAGGGGCCTCCAAATGGTCTTCGACAGATATCGGCCGAAGATGATTTCGACCTCGGGGAGCGTCCGTAGCGCGGCGAGATACACCTCTTGTCGGCCAGGCTTGGTTCGGTCGAGGAGGCCGGACACACGCGCGGTGAAATACTTCACTCTTTCGATATCGTGATCCGCAGGTACCAACTGCTTCGCCAGCTTTACTACGTCGAGCCACTTGAACGGCGTCCCCTTCACTGCGCCGTAGTAAAGGTTGAATCCATCTATGTAGACATGCGTGCGCAACAGCTAGTCCCAAATAAGCAAGGGCCGCTCCGAAGAGCGGCCCCTGAGCCGGCAGCACGCTGCCAGCGGGTATATGGCAGATGATATTTGGCGCGATCGCGGCCGGGTGTCAACTGGGCGCCGGGCATGCGGTTCCGAGTCTCGGATATGGCCCTTTGCAGCTTCCTTACGTCACCACCGCGAGAAGCATCCGGCCGAAGGAAGAGAGCTGGACCGTTCCCAATGTCTCCGCGCCACCGCTGTAGATGCGGCCTTCCTGCACGAGGCATCCGAACCCGGTCAGATCTGCCAGGACGAGCCTGACCTCGTCCCCGCCGGCGCTCATCGAGGAGATAGCTCGCGCGGCAGATGCGGAGACCAGATCGGCGACCGTCGTAGCTCTATCAGTACGCGGGCGAGCGAGGGAAGCGCGACAAAGAACAGGCCGAGAAAGAGAAGACGCGCGAGCACCATCGCTTTGCCTCGCCCAAATGCGGGTCGGGTGTATTCCATGCGGGGCTGCGCGCCGGGACTGTTCATTTCTCGCGGACTGGTCGGAGTGAGAGGATTCGAACCTCCGGCCCCTGCCTCCCGAAGACAGTGCTCTACCAGGCTGAGCTACACTCCGACCGGGTCCGCCGGCGCGCCCCTCGGCATCGGGCGGGGCGCGGCGAGGCAGTGCTTATAGCCCAGGCCGCGCGGCCCTGCCAAGCGCGATTCGGCTCGCCCGCGCCACTTCAATAGGCGCCCCATCAATAGGCGCGCTCGATGGAGAAATCGACGCAGCCGAGCAACGCCGCCTTGAGCGGGGAGTCGGCGAAGATGCCGAGCGCGTCCTTGGCGATCTCGCCATAGTGCCGGGCGCGGCGCACCGCGTCCGCTAGGCAGCGGTGCCGCTCCAGCAGATCGAGCGCGCGGCGCAAATCCGACCCGTCGGCGGCCTGTTCCAGGCGTTCGAGCGTGCGCCGCCAGAATTCCCGCTCGTCGTCGTCGCCGCGGCGGAAGGCGAGGATCACCGGGAGCGTGATCTTGCCCTCCTGGAAGTCGTTGCCGATCGCCTTGCCCAGCTTCTCCTGGCGGGCCGAATAGTCGAGCACGTCGTCGATCAGCTGGAACGCGATGCCGAGATTGAGCCCGTAGGATTCGAGCGCCTCCTCCTCGGCCTTGGGCCGCTCGCCGATCACCGCGCCGATGCGGCTGGCGGCGGCGAACAGGGCGGCGGTCTTGGCGCGCACCACGTCGAGATAGGCGTCCTCGCCGGTTGTCGTGTCGTTGGCGGTGGCGAGCTGGAGCACCTCGCCCTCGGCGATCACCGAGGAGGCGTGGGAGAGGATGGCGAGGATGCGGATCGATCCGTCCTCCACCATCAGCTCGAAGGCGCGCGAGAACAGGAAATCGCCGACGAGGACGCTCGCCTTGTTGCCCCAGACCGCGTTGGCCGAGGCGAGCCCGCGGCGCAGCGCGCTTTCGTCGACCACGTCGTCGTGCAGGAGCGTCGCCGTGTGGATGAACTCGACGCAGGCGGCGAGCGGGATGTGGCGCTGCCCGGCATGGCCGCAGAGCCGCGCCGCGGCCAGCGTGAGCATCGGGCGCAGCCGCTTGCCGCCGGCGGCGACGATATGGCCGGCGAGCTGCGGGATCAGCGGCACGGGGCTGTGCATGCGGGCGACGATCGCCTCGTTCACCCGCGCCATGTCGTCGGCGACCAGGGCGGCGAGCGCGTCGAGCGACGGCGCCTTGCGTTCGCGTTCTTCCTCGAGATCGACGACGACGGCCAAGCCAGTCTCCCGGGCGAACCGTCTCCCCCGACGGCCGCCTGGCTTGGGCCGCAGGATAGGGGCGCGCGGCGAAATCGGTCAAGCCGGCCGGGCGCGCGAGTGCCGTCTCGGATTGCCTCCCCTTCGAGACATTTTTCGCCTCATCCTGAGCCGACGCGCAGCGTCGAGTCGAAGGAGAGGCGAAAAACCCTCAGGGTGAGGCAAGCCGAGACGCTGTCAGGCCGCCCGCCAC
>JASHSH010000352.1 GCA_030040955.1 Rhodospirillales bacterium | reverse complement strand
CTATATCACGCGAACCGAATTCCAGGCGATGAACGCCAAGCTGGCGGAGAGCGGCGAACGCGCGCCCTTCGCCAATCCGCGCAATGCCGCCGCCGGCTCGCTGCGCCAGCTCGACCCCGCGATCACCGCGCGGCGGCCGCTGCGTCTGTTCTGCTACGCGCTGGGCGAATCGAGCGAGCCGGTTGGGCCCACGCATTGGGACTTCCTCGCCAAGCTGAAGCAGTGGGGGTTCCCGGTGAACGAGCGCAACCGCCGCTGCGCCGATCTCGACGCGGCGCTCGACTTCTGGCGCGCGCTCGGCGAGGACCGGGCGCGGCTGCCCTACGACATCGACGGGGTGGTCTACAAGATCGACCGGCTCGACTGGCAGGAGCGGCTGGGCGCGCGCGACCGCACGCCGCGCTGGGCGCTGGCGCACAAATTCCCGGCCGAGCGCGCGGTCACCGTCTTGCGCGAGATCGGTATCTCGGTCGGGCGCACCGGCGCGCTCACCCCCTATGCCATCCTGGAACCGGTCACGGTGGGCGGCGTGGTGGTGAGCCGCGCGACGCTCCACAACGAGGACGAGATCGCGCGCAAGGATTTCCGCGCCGGCGACACGGTGGTGATCCAGCGCGCGGGCGACGTGATCCCCCAGGTCGTCTCCGTGCTGCTGGAGAAGCGGCCGAAGGGCGCGAAGCCGTTCCGGCCGCCCACCCATTGCCCGATCTGCGACTCGCTCGCGGTGCGCGACGAGGGCGAGGCGGTGCGCCGCTGCACCGGCGGGCTTACCTGCGCCGCCCAGGCGGTCGAGCGGCTGATCCATTTCGCCTCGCGCCGGGCCTTCGACATCGAGGGACTCGGCGAAAAGAACGCGGCCTTCCTGTACGAGAGCGGACGCGTGAAGTCGCCGGCCGATCTGTTCACGCTGGAGGTGCGCGACAAGTCCGCCGCCAAGCGCCTCGCCGACGAAGAGGGCTGGGGCGAGCTGTCCACCGCCAAGCTGTTCGCCGCCATCGCCGCGCGCCGCCGCATCTCGCTGGAGCGGCTGATCTATGCGCTCGGCATCCGCCAGGTGGGCGAAGCGACCGCGCGGCTGCTCGCGCTCAATTATCGCAGCTACAAGGAATGGCGCGCGGCGATGAAGGCCGCTGCCGCCGATCGCCCGTCCGAGGACGGCGCGCACGCGGGCGGCGACGCCTGGAAGCATCTCACCGGCATCGACCAGATCGGCCCCTCGGTCGCCGGCGAGATTTGCGATTTCTTCGCCGAGGCGCACAACACCAAGGCGCTCGACGATCTGGTCGCCCAGCTCGCTACGATCGACGATTTCGCCGGGCCTGCGGGCGATTCGCCCGTCTCGGGCAAGACCGTGGTGTTCACCGGCACGCTCATCGGCATGAGCCGCGACGAGGCGAAGGCCCGCGCCCAGGCGCTGGGCGCCAAGGTCGCCGGCTCGGTTTCCGCCAAGACCGATTACGTGGTCGCCGGCGCGGACGCGGGATCGAAGCTCGCCAAGGCGCGCGAACTCGGCGTGAAGGTGCTCAGCGAAGAGGAGTGGCGCGCCCTCATCGAGGGGTGAGGGCGCCGCCTCAATCCGGAAACCCGGCCAGCGCGCGGACCGCGGCCGGCGATTTGCCCGCGGCTCGCAACGCGGCGAGCGTCGCGGCCCGGTCGCGCTTGGCGAGCCGCTTGCCCTTTGCGTCGGTCAGCAGATCGTGATGATGCCAGCGCGGCACCGGAAGGGCGAGCAGCGCCTGTAAGAGCCGGTGGACGGAGGTGGCCGTGAACAGATCGCGGCCGCGCGTGACCAGCTCGACGCCTTGCAACGCGTCGTCGAGGGCGACGCAGAGGTGATAGCTGGCCGGCGTGTCCTTGCGCGCGAGCACCACGTCGCCGAACGCGGCCGCATCGACCGTGACCTCGCCGGCTTCTTCGTCGCGCCAGGCGAGCGGCCCGCTACGCGCCGTCGCCGCGTCCGCGCGCAGGCGCAGCGCGAACCCCTCGCCCGAATCCATGCGCCTTCTTGCCTCCGCTTCGGGAAGTGCGCGGCAGATGCCGGGATAGATCGGTCCGTCGGTCCCGTGCGGCGCCGCCCCGGAGCGCCCGATCTCGCGGGCGATGTCGGCGCGGGTGCAGAAGCAGGGATAGAGCAGGCCCATCGCGTCGAGCCTCGCCAGCGCCGCGCGATACTCCGCCATATGCTCCGACTGGACGCGTTCGGGCCGTTCCCAGTCGAGCCCCAGCCAGGCAAGATCGTCGAGGATCGCGGTCGCGAATTCCGGGCGGCAGCGCGCCCCGTCGATATCCTCGATGCGGACCAGAAATCGCCCGCCCGGCTCGGCCGCGTGGGCGGCGAAGATCGCGGCATGGGCATGACCGAGATGCAGCGGTCCGGTTGGGCTGGGCGCGAAGCGGGCGGTCGGCACAGGCGGATGATAGCGCGCCTTGCCCCGCCGCCGCCCTTCCTGGACTCCGGGCGATGCGATTGTTACAACACCGGATTCGCCCGGCAGCCCAGCTTTCCCGCCGGCCAGGATCGATGATGCAAAGCGCCAGCGACATCCGCCGCACCTTCCTCGACTATTTCGCCAAGGCCGGCCACGCCGTGGTCGCCTCCTCGCCGCTGGTGCCGCGCAACGATCCCACCCTGATGTTCACCAATTCGGGGATGGTCCAGTTCAAGAACGTGTTCACCGGGGTCGAGAAGCGCGACTACTCGCGCGCCACCACCTCGCAGAAATGCGTGCGCGCCGGCGGCAAGCACAACGACCTCGACAATGTCGGCTACACCGCGCGGCATCACACGTTCTTCGAGATGCTGGGCAATTTCAGCTTCGGCGACTATTTCAAGGACGTCGCCATCGAGCTGGCCTGGAAACTGATCACCCAGGTCTACGCGCTGCCCGCGGACCGGCTTTTGGTCACCGTGTTCCACACCGACGAGCAGGCCTTCGGCATCTGGCGCAAGGTCTCCGGCCTGCCGGAATCGCGCATCCTGCGCATCGCCACCTCGGACAATTTCTGGGCGATGGGCGACACCGGCCCCTGCGGCCCCTGCTCGGAGATTTTCTACGACCACGGCCCGGGCATTCCGGGCGGGCCGCCGGGCAGCGCGGATGCCGAGGGCGACCGGTTCATCGAAATCTGGAACCTGGTCTTCATGCAGTACGAGCAGGTGACGAAGGAGAGCCGCGTCGACCTGCCGCGGCCCTCGATCGACACCGGCATGGGGCTCGAGCGCCTGGCCGCCGTGCTCCAGGGCAAGCACGACAATTACGACATCGACCTGTTGCGCGCGCTGATCCTGGCCTCGGCCGAGCAGTCGGGCACCGACCCGGACGGGCCGCACCGCATCTCGCACCGGGTGGTGGCCGACCATCTGCGCGCCTCGGGCTTCCTGATCGCCGACGGCGTGCTGCCCTCGAACGAGGGCCGCGGCTATGTGCTGCGCCGGATCATGCGCCGCGCGATGCGGCACGCGCATCTGATCGGCACCAAGGACCCGCTGCTGTGGCGCCTGGTGCCCGCCCTGGTGCGCGAGATGGGCGAGGCATTCCCGGAGCTGGTGCGCGCGCAGCCGCTGATCACCGAGACGCTGCGGCTCGAGGAGGATCGCTTCCGCCGCACGCTCGAGCGCGGGCTCAAGCTGCTCGACGAGGAGACGGCGCGGCTCGCGTCCGGCGACAAGCTGCCCGGCGAAATCGCCTTCCGGCTTTACGACACCTATGGATTTCCCCTCGACCTGACGCAGGACGCGCTGAAGGGCCGCGGCATCGCGGTCGATCTCGCCGGCTTCGAGACCGCGATGGAGCGCCAGCGGGCCGAGGCGCGCAAGGCCTGGGCGGGCTCCGGCGAGGCGGCGACCGAGGCGGTCTGGTTCGCCATCAAGGAGGCGGTCGGCGCGACCGAATTCCTTGGCTACGCGACCACCGAGGCCGAGGGCAAGATCGTCGCGTTGGCCGATGCGGGCGGAAAGCGGATCGAGCGCGCGCGGGCCGGCGACAAGATCGCGCTGATCGCCAACCAGACGCCTTTCTATGGCGAATCGGGCGGCCAGGTCGGCGATACCGGGACCATCGAGGTGCTCGGCAAGGGCAAGCTCGCGGTGACCGACACCCAGCGCAAGCTCGGCGATCTGATCGTCCATCTCGGCGCCGTGACCGAAGGCGAGATCGCGGTCGGCGATTTCGCGCGCTTCGAGGTCGATGCCGCGCGGCGGCGCACCCTGCGCGCGCATCACTCGGCGACCCATCTGCTCTACGCAGCGTTGCGCCATCAGCTCGGCGAGCACGTGACCCAGAAGGGCTCGCTCGTCGCGCCCGACCGGCTGCGCTTCGACATCAGCCATCCCAAGCTGATCGCCGCTCCCGAGCTGCGCGCGCTGGAGGACGAGGTCAACGCGAACATCCGCGCCAACTATCCGGTGATCACCCGGCTGATGGCGCCCGAGGCCGCGGTCGCCGCCGGCGCGATCGCCGAGTTCGGCGAGAAATACGGTGACGAGGTGCGCGTGGTGTCGATGGGCGAGGGCGCCGAGCGCGTCACCGTCGATCTGTGCGGCGGCACGCATGTCGCGCGCACCGGCGATATCGGCCTGTTCAAGATCGTGGGCGAGGGCGCGGTGGGCGCAGGCCTGCGCCGCATCGAGGCGCTGACGGGCTCCTATGCCGAGGCCTGGGTGGACCAGCAGCTCGATCTGCTCGCCGCCGCGGCCGACACACTGAAAGCGTCCGCCGCCGACGTGCCAGCGCGGCTCGCGCAGATCGTGGAGCAGGGGCGCCGGCTCGAGCGCGACCTCGCCGAGACCCGCCGCCGTCTCGCCACCGGGGGCGGCGCGGCCAGCGCCGACAAGAAGGTCGCCGGGGTGCTGCTGGCCGCGCGCAAGGTCGAGGACGTGCCGGCCAAGGACCTCAAGGGCATGGCCGACGAGATCAAGGGCCAGATCGGCTCGGGCGTGGTCGCGCTGATCAGTTCGGCCGACGGCAAGGCCTCGCTCGTGGTCACCGTGAGCCCCGATCTGTCGGGCCGGGTCTCGGCGGTCGATCTCGCCCGCGCGGGCGCCTCGGCGATGGGCGGCAAGGGCGGCGGCGGACGGCCCGACATGGCCCAGGCCGGCGGGCCCGACGGCGCGCGGGCCGACGAGGCGTTCGCCGCCATCGAATATGCCCTCATCGCCGCGCTGGCCGAGGGCGAGGGCCCCAATCCGGCGGCGTAAGGCCTCCCTGGCCGCCGGCCTTCTCCAAGCGGATCAAGCCTGTGGACAAGCTTGGGGATGCCCAGTTTCGGCTCTCCGGCCTCTCGTGCGTGCGCCGCAATGTTGCACTGCACAAAATTCATTGAATCGTCGCTGAAACATTGCTATATAGAGCATGCTGCATCGCAGCAAGAGCGACCGCACGAGCTGCGATTGCCCCCCATTCGAGACGCTAGGAGACCGACAATGGCCGTCAACTACGAGACCTACCTGAATTTCGGCAAGGAGAATGCCGACGCCCTGGTCAAGAGCGGCACCGCCGCGGTGAAGGGCTTCGAGGCGCTGACCAAGTTCTATTCGACCGTCGCCAACCGCTCGATCGAGATGACCTCGGACGCGGTGAAGACGCTGACCACGGCGAAGACCCCGGTCGACGTGCAGGCCGCGCTCGGCGGGATCGCCAAGCAGGGCTTCGACAGCTTCGTCACCGACGCCCGCGCGGCGCAGGAGCTGACCGGCGCGCTGGTCAACGAGAGCCTGGCCCCGATCACCGAGCGCTTCCAGGCCGTTTCCAGCCTGTTCAAGGCCGCCTGAACGGTTTCGCTCCCGGGGACGCGCCCGCGTCCCCGGGGCGGCCCATTCAGGTCAGTCCGCCGCCATTGTCGAAATCGCGGCGGGCCTCCGCGGCGGCTTCGCGCGACATCTCGCGCAAATGCCGCCAGCCGATCAGATGCTGCATGCGCTCGTGCGCCCAGCCGCTCCAGCGCAGCACCAGCCCTTCCGCCCAGACGAACCAGCCGAACCGGCGCAGCGCCGGCTTGGTGAGCTGGTAGATGCGCGCCATCACCGCGGCGGCGAGGAATTCGAGCGCCGCGAGCAGCACCACACCCGGCCAGAAATGTCCCGTGGCCATCAGCCACAGCGCGACCAACTTGGCCGGATAGACCAGCACCAGCGGCACGCAGAAGATCGCGATCGCCGGATAGGGCCGCATGCCGGCGACGAACGCTTCCAGCCGCGCCACCGCCGGCAGGCGGGCGACCACGCCCATCGCGCGGCCGAGCCAGACCCACAGCACCTCTTCCCACAGGAACAGGAGCGCGGCGAGGATCAGCGCCGGCGGCGTGATGATCTCGCGCAGGAGGGCGCGCAGGATCTTGGTCGCGGTCTTGATCACTCGCCCACCCGCACGATCACGTCGATGCGCCGGACCGAAGTCCCCTCGGGCGGATCGGGCACGCGCGCCACCGCCACCAGATGGCCGGGGATGTCCTCGAGCCGGCCCGTGTCCTCGAAGAAGAAATGGTGGTGCTCGGAGGTGTTGGTGTCGAAATAGGACCGCCCGCCGTCGACCGCGATTTCGCGCAGCAGTCCCGCGTCGACGAACTGGTGCAGCGTGTTGTAGACGGTGGCGAGCGAGACACGCGCGTTGCCGGCGAGCGCCTCGCCATGCAGCTGCTCGGCGGAGACGTGCCGGTCCTGGCCCTGGAACAGCAGGCGCGCGAGCGCCAGACGCTGGCGCGTCGGACGCAGCCCGGCGGCGCGCAGCCGCTCGAGCACGATATTCAACGGACGGGATGCGGACGCAGTCATGGCGAATCCATTCCCCCGCGCGCGGGCCTTTCTCCCTCCCACGAGATATAGTGCGCTTTCCCCTCGCGGACAGTGGGCCGACTTGCCGCGCCCGTCAAGCGCGGCGGCCCGCTTCAGTCGCCGGTGAGGATGCGTTCGACCAGCTGGCGCACGGTGGGGATGAAGCCGCCGGCATAGAACGGGTCGGAGGCGAAGCGGTAGGCGTTGTGGCCGGCGAACATCAGCTCGGATTCGACGTTGCCGCCATGCGCGATGTTCTGCAGCGTCTTCTGGATGCAGAAGCTGCGCGGGTCGGTCTTCTTGCCGGTGGTGCCGGTCTCGCCCTGCGACCAGTTGGAGAACAGGCAGGCCGACAGGCAGCCCATGCATTCGATCTGGTCGCGCCGGATCTGCTCGGCCTTCTCGGGAGTGACGAAGACCAGCGTCGAATCGGGCGTGCGCAGCGCCTCGGTGAAGCCCTCTCCGACCCAGGCGGCGGCGCGCACGCGGTCGGCCGGGGTCACATAGACCTCGCGTCCCCGCGCGCCCACCGGCAACGCCACCGAATGCTCGCCCACCGGCTCGGCGGTGAAGGCGATCTGGCGGTTGACGCGTTCGACCAGCTCGTCGAGGAAGCCGTTGCGTACCGCCGACGAATAGAATCCGGTCGGGCTGAACTGATGCAGCAGCACGTCGCCCTCGCGCAGCGTCATCAGCCGGCGCTTCCAGGCGGGCGAGATCGGGCTCTCGTGGGTCAACAGCGGCCGGGTGCCGAACTGGAAGGCGATCGGGCCGAGCTCGCGGTTGTCGATCCAGTCGGCCCATTCGCGCAGATACCACACGCCCCCGGCCATCACGATCGGCGCCTCGGGCACGCCCATCTCGCGCATCGCGCCGCGCAGCTCGGCGACGCGCGGCAGCGGCGGCTGCGGGCTGCGCGGGTCCTCGCTGTTGGAAAGCCCGTTGTGCCCGCCGGCGAGCCAGGGGTCCTCGTAGACCACCGCGCCGAGCCAGTCGCGGAACTTGTGGTAGGCGCGCTTCCACAGCGCGCGGAAGGCGCGCGCCGAGGAGATGATCGGGTAGTAGTGCACGCCGTAGCGCGAGCACAGCTCGGCCAGGCGATAGGGCATGCCGGCGCCGCAGGTGACTCCGCTGATCAGTCCCTTGGCGCCTTCCAGCACGCCGTGCAGGACGCGCTCGGCGCCGCCCATCTCCCACAGCACGTTCATGTGCAGCCGGCCGCGTCCCCCGGCCATGTCGTGCGCGATGCGCGCCTGCGCGATGCCGCCGCGAATGCCGTAGGCGATCAGCTCCTCGTGGCGCTCGGAGCGGGTGCGCCCGCGATAGACGATCGGGATCAGCTGGCCGCTCTCGTCGTAGAAGTCGGCATTCACCCCGGAGAAGGTGCCCACCCCGCCGCAGGCCGCCCACGCCCCCGAGCTCTGGCCATTGGAGATCGAGATGCCCTTGCCGCCCTCCACCAGCGGCAGCACTTCGCGGCCCGAAATCAGGATGGAATTCAAAGCCTTCACGCGCGCACCACCTCCCCGAACCCGGGTCGCGCGCCCGAGCGTCGGGCGTATCCGGCACCCCTATATAGGCCAGCGGCGCGGGATGCGCCACTGGCCGGGGCGGGCGGGCGCCTAGGCCTCCGCCTTCTCCTTGCGCGAGATGTCCGCGCCGGTGGCCTGGTCGACCTGCTTCATCGACAGCTTGACCTTGCCGCGATCGTCGAAGCCGATGACCTTGACCTTCACCTGGTCGCCGACCTTGACCACGTCGGTCACCTTGCCGACCCGCTGCGGCGCGAGCTCCGAGATGTGCACCAGCCCGTCGCGCGCGCCGAGGAAGTTCACGAAGGCGCCGAACTCGACGGTCTTCACCACCTTGCCGTTGTAGACGTGGTTGAGCTCGGGCTCGGCGACGATGCCCTTGATCCAGTCGATCGCCCGCTGCGCCGCGTCGGCGTCGACCGAGGCGACCTTGACGCTGCCATCGTCCTCGATGTCGATCTTCGCACCCGTGGTCTCGGTGATCTCGCGGATCACCTTGCCGCCGGTGCCGATCACCTCGCGGATTTTGTCCTTCGGGATGTTGAAGGCGATGATCCGGGGCGCGTTGCTGCTGACCGCGTCGCGGGCGCGGCCCAGCGCCTTGCCCATCTCGCCGAGGATGTGCATGCGTCCCTCGCGCGCCTGGCCGAGCGCGATCGCCATGATCTCCTTGGTGATCGAGGTGATCTTGATGTCCATCTGGAGCGCGGTGACGCCGTTCTCGGTGCCCGCCACCTTGAAGTCCATGTCGCCGAGATGGTCCTCGTCGCCGAGGATGTCGGAGAGCACGGCGAAGCCGGACTGCTCCTTGATCAGGCCCATGGCGATGCCGGCGACGGGTCGCGCCAGCGGCACGCCCGCGTCCATCAGCGCGAGCGAGCTTCCGCACACCGTCGCCATCGACGACGAGCCGTTCGACTCGGTGATCTCGGAGACCACGCGCAGCGTGTAGGGGAACGCCTCCTTGACCGGCAGACAAGGATGGATCGCGCGCCAGGCGAGCTTGCCGTGCCCGATCTCGCGCCGACCCGGTCCGGCCATGCGGCCGGCCTCGCCCACCGAATAGGGCGGGAAATTGTAGTGCAGCATGAAATGCTCGCGGTACTCGCCCTCGAGCGCGTCGAT
>JASHSH010000029.1 GCA_030040955.1 Rhodospirillales bacterium | reverse complement strand
TGGGGCGGCTGGCCGTTTTTTTGCGCGGCTGGGCATCGCTCCGCAACCGCCGGCTCAACATGTTCACGTTGATCGCGCTCGGCACCGGCATCGCCTATCTCGACAGCCTGATCGCGGCGCTGTTCCCGCAGATCTTCCCGGCCGTGTTCCGCACGATGGACGGCGGCGTGCCGCTCTATTTCGAGGCGGCGGCGGTGATCGTGACCTTGGTGCTACTCGGCCAGGTGCTCGAATTGCGCGCCCGTGCGCTGACCGGTGGCGCCATCCGCGCCCTGCTCGATCTGGCGCCGAAGACCGCGCGGCGCGTGACCGGTTCGGGCGCCGACGAGGAGGTGACGCTGGCGGATGTCCGTATCGGCGACCGGCTGCGCGTCCTTCCCGGCGCGGCCGTGCCGACCGACGGGGTCGCGCTCGAAGGCCGAAGCGCGGTCGACGAATCGATGATCAGCGGCGAATCCCTGCCGGTGGCCAAGGAACCGGGCGCGGCGCTGACCGGCGGCACCGTCAACGGGCTCGGCGCGCTGGTGATGCGGGCGGAGCGCGTCGGCGCGGACACGGTGCTCGCCCGCATCGTCGAGACGGTGGCGGCGGCGCAGCGCAGCCGTGCGCCCGTCCAAGGCTTGGCCGATCGGGTCTCCGCCCGCTTCGTGCCCGCCGTCATCGTCGTCGCGCTGCTCGCCTTCGCCGCCTGGTTGAGCTGGGGACCGCCGCCCGCGCCTTCGAATGCAATCGTCGCCGCGGTCTCGGTGATCATCATCGCCTGCCCCTGCGCGCTCGGCCTGGCGGTGCCGATGTCGGTCATGGTCGCGGTCGGCAAAGGAGCGGGCGCGGGCCTGCTGGTGCGCGACGCGGCCGCGCTCGAAACCCTAGCGCGAGTGAATACGCTGGCGGTCGACAAGACCGGCACGCTCACCGAAGGGAAGCCGCGCGTGACCGCGATCGAGCCGGCGGTGGGATTCGACGATGGCCGCGTTCTGGCCTTGGCCGCCGCGCTCGAAACCTCCAGCGAGCATCCGCTGGCCGGGGCCATTCTGGCCGCCGCGCACGCAGGTGGAATCGTCCCTGCCCCCGTATCCGATTTCGCTGCGGTGCCCGGCCAGGGCGTTGCCGGAGTGGTCGATGGCGCGCGCGTCGCCGTCGGCCGGATCGTGGATGCGGGCGCGTTGCCGCTCCCGCTGCGCGCGCGGGCGGACGCCTTGGCGGCGGAAGGCGCGACCTTGGTTCTGGTGACGGTCGAAGGAATTTCCGCCGGTCTGATCGCGCTCGCCGATCCGATCCGGCCCGAGGCGTCGGCGATGTTGGACAAGCTGCGGGATGCGGGGCTGGACACGATCCTGCTGTCCGGTGATTCGCGCGCCGCGACGGCTCCGGTTGCCGCGCGGCTCGGTATCCACGCGTACGAGACGGGATTGCGACCCGCGGAAAAGAGCGCGGCGGTCGAACGATTGCGCGCGCAAGGACGCGTCGTGGCCATGGCCGGCGACGGGGTGAACGACGCGCCCGCGCTCGCCGCGGCCGATGTCGGCATCGCCATGGGCAGCGGGACCGACATCGCCATCGGCGCGGCCGGTATCATGCTGCTGCATGGCGATCTTCGCGGCATCCTGCGCGCGCGTGCGCTGAGCCGGGCCACGCTGCGCAATATCCGCCAGAACCTCGCCTTCGCCTTCGCCTACAACGCGCTGTGCGTGCCGATCGCGGCGGGCGTGCTGTACCCGTTCTTCGGCCTGCGCCTGACCCCCGAGATCGCCGCGCTGGCGATGAGCTTGAGCTCGGTCTCGGTGATCGCCAACGCGCTCCGGCTGCGGCGCGTTCGGCTCGGCGGCGAAGTTGACGCCCGGCCCGCGCGGGCATAGACCGGCCGCATGATCGTCCTTGCCATCGCCGCCGTCGTCACCGCTGCGATCCTGCTGGTGGGCGGCATCGCATGGCTGGTGCGAGGCCGGCGCGGCGACGATCTCGCGCGCGATTTGCAGCGGCTGGAACAGGTGCTGCGCGGCGACCTGACCACCGCGCGCACCGACCAATCCAACCAGGCGCGCGGCCTGCGCGAGGAAGTGGGCGCGAGCCTCCAACGGGTGACGCAGACGCTCGAACAGCGACTCGACGCGGTTCGCGAGAGCGTCGAGCAGCGCCTCGCCAAGCTCCAGGAGGACAACGCCGCCAAGCTCGAACAGATGCGGCTCACCGTCGACGAGAAGCTGCAAGGCACGCTGGAGAAGCGGCTGACGGACGCGTTCGGCCAGGTATCCGAACGGCTCGAACAGGTGCACAAGGGCCTGGGCGAGATGCAGAACCTGGCCGCCGGCGTGGGCGATCTCAAGCGCGTGCTGACCAATGTCAAGACGCGCGGCACCTGGGGCGAGGTCCAGCTCGGCAACCTGCTCGAGCAGATGTTCGCGCCGGAACAATACCAGGCGAACTTCGCGCCGCGCGAAGGCTCGCTCGACCGGGTCGAATACGCGGTCCGCTATCCCGGCGCGGGCGAGGCGCCGATGTGGCTGCCGATCGACGCGAAGTTCCCGCAGGAGGATTACGAGCGCCTGCTCGACGCCGCCGAACGCGCCGATCCAGAGGGGGCGGAGGCCGCGGCCAAGGCGCTGGAGGCGCGCATCAAATCCTTCGCCCAGGACATCCACGCCAAATACATCAACCCGCCGCGCACCACCGATTACGCGGTGCTTTTCCTGCCCACCGAGGGCCTCTACGCCGAGGCGCTGCGCCGGCCCGGGTTGGCGGATGCGTTGCAGCGCGACTGCCATGTGATGCTGTGCGGGCCCACCACGCTCACCGCGCTGCTCAACGTCATGCTCTACGGATTCCGCCGCATCGCCATCCAGCAGCGCACGCGCGAAATCCAGGACCTGCTCGCAGCAGTGAAGACCGAATTCGGCAAATTCGGCGACGCGCTCGACAAGGTGCGCAAGAAACTCGACGAGGCCGGCACCGGCATCGATCAGATCAATGTCCGCAAGCGGGCGATCGATCGGAAGCTTCGGGAGGTCGAATCCCTTCCCGCGCCCGAGGCCCAAGCGCTGCTCGGCTTCTCCCCGGACGAGCCCGACGCGGAGTGAGCAGGCGCACACAAGCGCCTCGCCATGCCCAGGACGCATATCGCGGCATCCCCTTGTAGATGCTAGAATTGCGCCCAAATCGAGTGCCAAGCATGGCCGAAGCAGAGGAACCCAGCGCTTCCACCGAGCCGGCAGCGGCGGTCGCGGATCCGCCCGAAACGGCCGCCGCGCCCGCCGAGCCCCCGCAGCCGCAAGCGCCAGCATCGGAGCCGGCCGGCGCGACCGCGGACTCGGCACCGGTCGGCGGGGCCGATATCGCGTCCCCTTCGCCCGCGGCACCCGCCGCCTCGCAGCCTGCCGTCACGGACTCGCACGAGCCGGAGCCGCACCCCGTTCCCGCAGAAGCCGCTTCCGCCGAACACGCCGACGCCGACAAGCATGCGAACGTTCTGCGCGTCGCCCTGCGCCATCCCTTCTTCGCCAAGCTCGAAGGTGCGTATTTCCGACCCGACCCGGCGACCGAGGAAGCGATGCTGATGGTGACCTTCGGCAAGAACGAGGTCGCGCTGCCGTTTCCCGGCGTCCGCCGCGAGCTGGCGCTGGCGCCCGACGATCCCGACAATGCGATGCTCGGCCTGATCGAGCGCAGCCTGCGCTACGTCAAGGCGCTGAATTTCGGCGATCCGATCCCGACCGAGGTGCTCGACCGCACCGCCTCCTGGCCGCTTCCTGCCGAGGCCGCGGTGATCGCCTATCAGAAGGTCACCGTCCAGCTGATGAACTGGATGACCGGCGGCACGACCAACATCGGCGACCCGGACGAGCTGGCGCGGCTGGCGCAGGACAAGGAAGTCCGCGGCAAGATCAACGCGGCCTTCGCCGAGGCCGCCGAGCAGCTTGGCCTGGGGCGGGACCAGCGCGACGAGGTGGTCAAGCTGGTCGAGACGCTGGCGCATGAGCTCGGCTATATCGAGGCGCTGCGCCTGCGCTTCCAGCGCATCTTGCGCCTGGGCGTGCGGTTGCGCGACCTGCACGGGGAGCTGGCCAGGTCGCATCGCAACGCCGACCTTTCGCTCCAGGTGTTCCGGCTCTATCGCCGCGGGGTCACCGAGCTGCACAAGCTGTTCGTGACCTGCGACGCGCGCACCGGCTCGATCATGGACGTGCTGCGCGAGCTGGAGAAGACCATCGCCTATATCCGCGACCGCCGCGACGATCTCTATGTCCGCCTGCTGATCTGGGACGAGATCGTCGACGGCTGGGAGAAGATCAAGGTCGGCGACGCGTCGGGCCAGTCGCTGCGCATGCTGCGCCGGACCTACGAGCTGCTGGCACCGCGCTACATGCATGTCGACGCCTGGGTCCTGGTCATCAAGAACGACATCTTCAAGCGCACTGGCAAGAAGCCGGCGGAAAGCAAGGCGATGACCAAGGCCGAGGCGGAGGCCGAGGATGCCGAGCGCTTCGCACGCGCGATGATCTGGTGAACCGGGTGCGTGGCGCCGCCCGTCTCGTCCCCGCGCTGCTCGCCCTCGCCCTGCTCGCCGCTCCC
>JASHSH010000351.1 GCA_030040955.1 Rhodospirillales bacterium | reverse complement strand
ACCGTGGTCGAGCGTCCCGGCTTGACCAGCCTGTTCTTCGACAAGGACGCGGCCGGGCTGTCCGACGATGGCCGCGCGGCGCTGGGACGCATCGCCCAGCGCATGGCCGCCGATCCGGCGCTCCAATTGCAGCTGCTCGCCTACGCGCAGGGCGACGAGGAGAATTCGAGCAAGGCGCGCCGGCTATCGCTCTCCCGCGCGCTCGCCGTGCGCTCGTATCTGATCGACAAGGGCGTGGCTTCGATCCGCATCGAGGTGCGCGCGCTCGGCAACCGCGTTCCGGAAGGCCCGCCCGACCGGGTCGACCTGATGGAGCAGAAGCATTGACCGCCTCGCTCGCGCCGCAATTTCCGGCCAGCATCGTCCGCCTGCCCAGTCCGGATTTCCGCGCATGACCCGACCCAACCGCTTTCTCGTGCGCATGGCCGCCTTCCTCGCCGCCGTCCTGGTGGTGATAGCCATCCTGTCCGCCGGATTGCAGCGCGCCTTCTCGCACAATGTAGGGCTGAACTCGCTGATCGTCGGCATCCTGGTGATCGGTATCGGGCTCAATTTCCGCCGCGTGATCACGCTGAACCGCGAGGTGCGCTGGGTCGAGGAATACCGCCGCGGCCAGTCGCCCACCTCGGGCGGTGTGCCGCGCCTGCTCGCGCCGCTCGCCACCATGCTCGGCGAACGCCGCGATCGGTTCAACCTCACCCCGTTGACCATGCGCTCCCTCCTCGACGGGCTGTCGTCGCGCTTCGACGAATCGCATGAGATCGCGCTCTATTTCACCGGGCTGATGATCTTCCTCGGCCTGCTCGGCACCTTCTGGGGCCTGTCGCAGACCATCGGCTCGATCGGCGACGTGATCCGCAACCTGTCGGTCTCCTCCGACGACCCGCAGGCCGCCTTCTCCGGCCTCAAGCAGGGGCTGGAACAGCCGCTTTCCGGCATGGGCACCGCCTTCTCGACCTCGCTGATCGGCCTCGCCGGCTCGCTCGTGCTCGGCTTCCTCGATCTCCAGGCGGTGCAGGCGCAGAACACCTTCTACAACGATCTCGAGGAATGGCTGTCGGCGCAGACGCGCATCTCGAGCGGCATCGGCACCGGCGAGGGCGACCAGCCGGTGCCCGCCTACATCCAGGCGCTGCTCGAGCAGACCGCCGACAGCCTCGACAATCTCCAGCGCGTGATCACCAAGGGCGAGGAGGGGCGGATCGTCGGCAACACCCATCTGCGCCAGCTGTCCGAGCGCCTCGCCACGCTCGCCGACCAGATGAAGACCGAGCAGAGCCTGATGCTCAAGCTGGCCGAGAGCCAGATGGAGATGAAGCCGATCCTCGCCAAGCTCGCGGACGCGCGCGGCGGCGGCGGCATGGACGAGGCGACCCGCGGCCATATCCGCAACATCGACGCCTCGCTCGCCCGCATGGCCGAGGAGACCTCGACCGGACGCGACGAGCTGGTGCGCGAGATCCGCAACGAGTTCCGCCTGCTGACCCGGACCATCGCGGTGCTCGCCGAGGAGGAGCAGCCGCAGGGCTCGGGCGCGCGTTCGGGCGCGGACCGCTAGCCCATGGCCCAGGCCGCCCGGCGGCGGGGAAACGTCAATGTCTGGCCGGGCTTCGTCGACGCGCTGGCCTCGCTGCTGCTCGTCATCATCTTCGTCCTCCTGGTCTTCGTGCTCACCCAGTTCTATCTCGGCGAGGTGCTGTCGGGCCGCGAGCAGACGATCACGCGGCTCTCCCGCCAGCTCAACGCGCTCACCGACATGCTCGACATCGAGCGCTCCAACAATGCCGAGCTGAAGGTCAATATCGGGCACCTGACCGACCAGCTCGCCGCTTCGACCGCGGAGCGCGACAAGCTCCAGGCGCAGGTCGGCCAGGCCGAGGCCGACCGCCAGCGCGTCGCCATGCTGCAAAACGACGTCGACGCGCTCCAGGCGCTGAAGGCCGAGCTGGAGAAGAAGGTGGCCGATCTCGGCGCCCAGGCCGGCGAGGCGCAGGGGCAGCTCGCGCAGGAGAAGCAGCTCTCCGCCGAGGCGCGCGCGCAGGCCGCGCTGCTCAACCAGCAGCTCGAGGCGATGCGCCAGGAGATCGCCAAGCTGAACGCCGCGCTGGAGGCGAGCGAGACGCAGACCACCCAGCAGAAGGTGGAGATCGCCGATCTCGGCAAGCGGCTGAACGCCGCGCTCGCCAGCAAGGTCGAGGAGCTGGAGCGCTACCGCTCCGAATTCTTCGGCCGCCTGCGCCAGATCATCGGCGACCGGCCGGGCATCCGCGTCGAGGGCGACCGCTTCGTGTTCCAGTCCGAGCTGCTGTTCGCCAGCGGCTCGGCCGATATCGGGACCGACGGCCAGGCCCAGCTCGCCCAGCTCGCCCAGACCCTGGTCGAGGTGACCAAGCAGATCCCCGCCGATATCAACTGGGTGCTGCGCATCGACGGCCACACCGACAAGGTGCCGATCAGCACGCAGCAGTTCCCCTCGAACTGGGAACTATCGACCGCGCGCGCGGTCTCGGTGGTCAAGTTCCTGGTCGCCCAGGGCCTGCCCGCCGAGCATCTCGCCGCCGCCGGCTTCGGCGAGTTCCAGCCCATCGCCAAGGGCGACGATCCCGCCTCGCTGGCCAAGAACCGCCGCATCGAAATCCGCCTCGACCAGCGTTAGGCGGCCAAGCGGGAGCCGCCCGGCGCGCGCGCCATTGTGTCGTTCGCGTTGCACCCGCTTTGTATGCAAGCTGCGCGCTTCATCGCGGCCGCGCGCCATGGTATCGTGCGGGTTCGTCGGGGAGATCGTGGAGGGGTCCGATTGGGTCGGGGGTATCGCCCCTTCCCGTCGCTAATCGACATATCCGTGCATCGGTCGCGCACCGCGCATCTCCGGCATCGCGCCGCGGATCGTCGGGGCGCGCACGCAAGGGAGCGCAGACATGCTCAAGCACAATTGGTTGTGGATATTGGGCCTGTTCCTCTGCCTGCAATTCGCCGCCGCGGGCGGCGCGAAGGCCGCCGAGGATTTCTATTGGAAGGACACCTATGGCCGCGGCGTCGGCACCATCCCGCCCGAGGTTTGCGGCACCAAGGAGAACGATGCCGGCCTGTGCTACGACAAGTGCAAATCCGGCTATCACGGCATCGGACCGGTCTGCTGGGACAATCAGCAGGGGAGCTACGGGCGCGGTGTCGGCACCATTCCGAAGCTCAGCGGCGCCTGCCCCAACGGCAAGGAGAAGGACGCGGGCCTCTGCTACGACAACTGCAAGCAGGGCTATACCGGGCACGGACCCGTCTGCTGGAACAATCAGGCGGCGAGCTACGGGCGCGGCGCCGGCACCATCCCGGCGTTCGACTGCAAGGGTGGCATGCAGAAGGACGCGGGCCTCTGCTACACGCCGTGCAAGGCGGGGTATAGCGGCGTCGGCCCGGTCTGCTGGCAGAACGCGCCGGCCGGCTATGTCGAATGCGGCGCCGGCTTCGCCGCCAGCAAGGACGAATGCGCGTCGATCGTCGCGGCGCAGGTATTCGCGGTCGCCCAGCTGATCGGCAACGTGGCCCCCGAGGCCAAGGCGGCGTGGGAGGCGGCCAAGGCCAAGGATGCGGCCGAGGATGTCGAGACCGCCGGCAAGATACTCAAGGAGCTGGAACCCTTCTTCAACAAGGTGAAGGAAATCCTCGAACCCCTGAAGGCCAAGGCGAAGGGCTTCGAGGACACGGTCGACGACATCAAGAAGGCGTGGAACGACTTCATGACGCCCGAGCGCAAGGCGACGCTCGACAAGCTGAAGACCGCCTACAAGGGCGTCAAGGCCGGGGCCAAGGTCACCGCCTCGCTGACATCCGGGCAGACCCTGGTCGCCGACTATATCCGCGACATCGCCAATATCGTGGCGGTCGTCGATCCGACCGGCGTGGCCGCCACTATCGGCGCCTACTCGTATCCGGTCTACGGAGCGACCATCTAGGCGCGCACGCCGCGGCCGGTGCCCGGACGGGGTTTCCCGTCCGGGCGTCGGACCCGCTCAGATCGCAAGGTCGACGAACACCCCGGTCGCGGCGGCGATCTCGTCGCGCAGCAGGCCGCCCAGGGTGACGCCCGCGTCGCGCGTCGAGACCCAGGTCTCGCCCGGCCCCTCGCAGGCGAAATGCCAGGCCCCGCTGCGCGGCGAGGACAGCCAGATCTGGCGGTTGGGCGCGTGCTTGTTCACCACATAGCGCCCGCCATCCTCGAGATCGATGGTGAGAACGCCCTCCTGGAGCTCGACATCCAGGGTCTCGCCCAGCCTGGCGTCGAGCGCGAGCGCGATCTCGTTCAGGGCTTGGTCGGCGATCCGGTGGAAGGCCGGCTCGGTCAGGCTGGTCATGGCGGCCCAATCTTCGGCGTGCCGCCCATTACGGCAGAGGCGGGCGGGAACACGCAAGACTTGCGCGACGGGCCGCGCTCGACTATAAACCCCGGCTTCCGATCCAGGCGGCGCCGGAACCCGTGCCATGAAGCAGGAAATCCACCCCGATTATCACGAGATCACCGTCGTGATGACCGACGGCACCGAGTTCAAGACGCGCTCGACCTGGGGCAAGGCCGGCGACACGATCCGGCTCGATATCGACCCCAAATCGCACCCCGCCTGGACCGGCATCCACCGCCTGGTCGATTCCGGCGGACAGTTGGCTAAGTTCAACAAGCGCTTCGCGAATTTCTCCCTGAAGAAGTAGAAATCGCACCCTCCGCCGGCTCGGTCACGGAACGTTAATCGGCCGGTGCTATACTTCCGCCGCGTGTCGGGCTTGCCTGGCGCGGGGCATGCGGTTTTCGCCTGGGTGAAGGGGTCATGGCCGAGGGTCCGGGTCTCGCGCTGATCCATTACGAGGTCTACACGATGGACGCCGGCCGGTGGGTTCTGCACCACCGGTTCCGGCGCGAAGAGCGCGAGCAGGCCATCGCCGAGGCGAAGGAGGTCGAGAAAAGCCTCAACATCGCCACCAAGGTGGTGCGCGAGACCTACAGCCCCGGCGAGAATTCCTGCGAGGAAGCCACCGTCTACATCTCCGACAAGGCCGAGCGGAAGAATGTCGGCGTCGGCATCCGCCCGATCGCCCCGCGCGGCGGCAACGGCGCCAAGTCCGGCGGCGGAAGCGACGACTGGGACAGCGGATTTTCCGGCCGCGGCGGCGGCACGCCGGCCTTCGCCATGGCCGGCGGGGGCGGGCGGCGCGGCGGGTCGCGCGCGATGCACTCGACCACCGGGGCGGTGGTCCGCCTGGTGCTCATCCTGGCCGGGGCCGTCGTCGGCGCGGCGATCATCACCGGCGTGCTCTCGGGCATCCTGGCCAATCTGCCGGCCTGGGGCATCTATATCTATTTCGAGAATCTGGCGCCGATCCAGATCGGCATCTTCCTGGTCTCGTTCCTGACCATCGCGCTGCCCTTCGCCAGCTCCAAGGTGCGCTTGGGCGCTTCCGGCAAGCGCAAGCCGAAGCGCAAGGCCGCCCCCGCGCCCCGCCGCGCCGCCCGCCCGCGCGTCGCGCGCGCCGCTCCGGTGGACGACGGCGCGCCGCCGATTCCCGAGGCGAGCGACGAGGCACAGGCCGAGGAGCCCAAGGCGGAGGAGGAGAAACAGGAGGACAAGCCGGCCGAGGAGGCGGGCGCGGACGTGGCCGCGCTCGCCCCGCACCGCTCGACCTTGAAGCGGTTCCTCGGCGGGCTGGTGAAGGAAGTCGCCAAGGTCCAGCCGAACCTCGACAACTACAACCAGTTCGGCGTCAATTTGATGCTCGCCGGCGCGGTCGAGGCGGTGGGCGAGAAGAACAACATCGAGGGCGCCGGGCGGCGCGAGCTGCTGGCCGAGACCCTGACCGACATGGGCACCAAGCCGGAGACCGCCAAGTCGTTCAGCGCGAAATACGAGACCTACATGACCGAGCCCCGCTACATGGGCATGGTCAAGGCCGGCCGCTTCGCCGCCGAATCCTTCCTCAAGGACGAGACCGCGCCGATCCCCTCGATGGGCAACCTGATGGAGGCGTGGAACAAGCCGCAGTCGGGCGCCAAGGCCGGCTCGCGACTGATGTCGGTGATGTTCACCGACATGGTGGGCTCGACCGACCTCACCCAGGCGCGCGGCGATCAGGAGGCGCAGACCGTGGTGCGCCGGCACAACAGCATCGTGCGCGCCGCGCTGGCCGAGTTCGGCGGCAAGGAGGTCAAGCATACCGGCGACGGCATCATGGCCTCGTTCATCAATCCGCCGAACGGGGTCGAGGCCGCCATCGCCATCCAGCGCGCGGTCGCCGCCAACAACAAGCGCTACGAGGACTCCACCCTGCATCTGCGCATCGGCATCAACTCCGGCGAGCCGATCCAGGAGGACAACGATCTGTTCGGCGCCACCGTGCAGATGGCGGCGCGCGTCTGCGCCTTCGCCGACAAGGACCAGATCGTGTGCACCGAGGGGCTGCGCGAGATGGCGTCGGGCAAGGG
>JASHSH010000350.1 GCA_030040955.1 Rhodospirillales bacterium | reverse complement strand
GACGGCATGCAGGTCACCGAGTTCCGCGAGGGGCTGCTGCCCTGGGCGCTCCAGCATCCGACCGCGCTGGTGTTCGACGAATACGATGCCGGCCGGCCGGACGTCATGTTCGTCATCCAGCGCGTGCTCGAGGTCGAGGGCAAGCTCACCCTGCTCGACCAGAGCCGGGTGATCCGGCCGCATCCCTCGTTCCGCCTGTTCGCCACCGCCAACACGGTGGGCCTTGGCGACGCGACCGGCCTCTATCACGGCACCCAGCAGATCAACCAGGGCCAGATGGACCGCTGGAACATCGTCGCCGTGCTGAACTATCTCAAGCACGATGTCGAGATGGGCATCGTGATCGCCAAGACGCCGAGCTTCGACACCGACAAGGGGCGCGACACCGTCGCCAACATGGTGCGCGTCGCCGATCTCACCCGGCAGGGCTTCGTCAACGGCGACATCTCGACCGTGATGAGCCCGCGCACCGTGATCACCTGGGCGGAGAACGCCGAGATCTTCAAGGATGTCGGCTTCGCCTTCCGGCTCACCTTCCTCAACAAGTGCGACGAGACCGAGCGTCCCGTGGTGGCCGAATACTATCAGCGCTGTTTCGGCGCCGAGCTGCCTGAGACGCTGAGCCGGGTCGCGCTGAACTAGGAAGCCCGCGATGGAGCGCGGCGGCGGAACGATTCGCCCCCTGGTCGGGCAGGAGGAACTGCCCATCGAGCTGGTCAAGCGCACCACCGCGGCGGTGCTGCGCACCATCGGCGGCGATCCCGAGATCACCGTGAGCTATGCCGCCGGCGGCGCCGGGCTGCGCGGCACCCAGGCGCGGCTGCCCACGCCGCCCCGGCGCATGCTCGCCGAGGACATCGCCACCCTGCGCGGCGCCGCCGACGCGGTGGCGCTGCGCCTGCGCTATCACGACGACGGCATCCACCAGCGCCGCATGCCGCACGGCCAGGAGGCGAAGGACATCTACAACGCCGTCGCCCAGGCCCGCGTCGAGGCGATGGGCGCGCGCATCATGCCCGGCGTCGCGGCCAACCTCGCCGCCTCGCTCGAGGCGCGCTACCGCGCCGAGGGCTATGCCTCGCTGACCCGGCGCGACCAGGTGCCGCTGGCCGAGGCCGTGCGCCTGATCGCGCGCGAGCATTTCTCCGGCCAGCCGGTGCCGCCCTCGGCGCGCGTCGCGGTCGATGCCTGGCGGGCCGAGATCGAATCCAAGGCGGGCCGCCGCCTGGCCAAGCTCGGCGAGCGGCTCGAGGACCAGAAGGGATTCACCCGCGGCGTGCGCGAGCTGATCGCGGCGCTGCGCGTCGAGGAGATCGACGACGAATCCGCCGACGAGGAGGACGAGCAGGAGCAGGAGGCGAAGGGATCGAAGCAGGGCGCGCCCGAGCGCTCGCCGCAGGGCGAGGACTCCTCCGACAGCTCGGCCGAAAGCGGCGAGGCGTCGGCGAGCGAGGCCGAGGGCGAGGCCGGCGAACAGGGCGAGGAGCAGGAAGGGCTGGCGATGATGATGCCCGGCCAGGGCAGCGAGGAGCCGGGCGGTCCGACCCGGCACCGCCCGCCCGGGCCGAGCGCCTTCGCCAACGAGCCGCAGATCGCGCCCTATTCCGCCTATACGACCTCGTTCGACCAGACCATCGACGCCGCCGAACTATGCGATGCCGACGAGCTCGCCCGGTTGCGCCACCAGCTCGACCAGCAGCTCGCGCATCTCCAGGGCGTGGTCGCGCGCCTGGCGAACCGGCTCCAGCGCCGCCTGCTCGCCAAGCAGACCCGCGCCTGGGAGTTCGACCTCGAAGAGGGGCTGCTCGACGCCGGCCGGCTCGCCCGCGTGGTCGCCAATCCGATGCACAGCCTCTCCTTCAAGCAGGAGAAGGACACCGAGTTCCGCGACACGGTCGTCACGCTCCTGATCGACAATTCCGGCTCGATGCGCGGCCGGCCCATATCGGTCGCGGCGATGAGCGCCGACATCCTCGCCCGCACGCTCGAACGCTGCGGGGTGAAGGTCGAGATTCTCGGTTTCACCACGCGCGCCTGGAAGGGCGGCCAGTCGCGCGAGAAGTGGGTGGCCGACGGCAAGCCCGCCAACCCGGGCCGGCTCAACGATCTCCGCCACGTCATCTACAAGGCCGCCGACACGCCCTGGCGGCGCGCGCGGCGCGGCCTCGGCCTGATGCTGCGCGAGGGCATCCTCAAGGAGAATATCGACGGCGAGGCGCTCTTGTGGGCGCATGCGCGGCTGGTGACGCGCGCCGAGCAGCGGCGGATTCTCATGGTGATCTCGGACGGCGCGCCGGTCGACGATTCGACGCTTTCGGTCAATTCGGGCAGCTATCTCGAACGTCATCTGCGCGACGTGATCGCCTGGATCGAGGCGACCTCGCCGGTCGATCTGGTGGCGATCGGCATCGGCCACGACGTGACCCGCTACTATCGCCGCGCGGTCACCATCATGGACGCCGAGGAGCTGGGTGGCACGATGATGGTCCAGCTCGCCGGCCTGTTCGAGGAGGCCGCGCCGGTCGAACGCCGGCGGCTGCGGGCGTAGCGGCTTTCCGGCCCCTTCATTCCGTCATGCCCGGGCCGGGCGCAGCCCGCGACCCGGGCATCCACATCTTCCGGGTTGCGGCGAATGCGTGGATGGCCGGGTCAAGCCCGGCCATGACAGTGAAGGGGAACTAAGCCACGGCTGCCGCTACGGGCTTAGCTCCGCGGAGCGGTACTCGAACCGTCCGTGTCGCCGCCATACGGGTGTACGACCCCATTCATGTGCAGATCGGCGACCCGGCCGTCGCTCTTGCGAATCTTCACGACGGTCTCGGCCTTGCCCCCTACTTTGTGGTCTCGATTGTAGCTGCCTCGAACCATCCAATGGTCGCCCTGATCGGCGACCGTCATCGGCCTCTGACAAGCCAGTTGCTCGTCGCCGAAGTGACCGGCGATCAAGGCCTCCGCGAGCTTGACCGCCAGTTCCGGCGTGTGCACGACACCGACACCGCCCGTCATCAGAAGGTGAATGTAGTCGATCGGCGAGTCGGGTTCGGCGGCCATTGATCTACCTCACAAGGCTAGTCCCGTAGCCCGGGTAGACGAACGCGCCGCGGGCGCCTACGCCGCCGCCGCGGCCGCGCGGCTGCGGATTTGGCCGAGCACGTCGGCCAGGCTCACGCCGGCGAGCGCGGATTCGCGCGCGGCCTCGGCGCGGCCGATGATCGATCCCAGCACCGGCACGATATGGGCGCCGACCGGGCAATCGGGATTGGGCGGCTGGTTGTGCAGCGCCGGACCTTCGCTGTCGTCGACCGCCCGGAACAGCGCGCGCAGGGAGATGTCGGCGGGTTCCCGCGCCAGTACCGATCCGCCGGTCGAGCCGCGCCAGCTGCGCACCAGCCCCGCCTTGGCGAGCGACGAGAGGATGCGGCGCACCACCACGGGATTGGTGTTCACGCTGCGCGCGATCTCGTCGCTGGTCGCCGGCTTTCCCTCGTTCATCGCCAGCACGGCGCAGACATGGACCGCTACCGCGAATCGGCAGTTCTTGGACACGTGCCCTCCAGTGTAACGAATCTGGTTACATGACCTTCCCGTGTCAACCTTGCATCCTAGCCCGCGCCTTCGCGCCCGCCAAATAATCCGTTGACAGGTGCGGGGCCTGTCCATAGCTATCCATGTCCTTCACGGTTTCCCTGGCGAGGTATGAGCGCGTCCCATGGCATAGGCGCCCTCGGCGCAACGCTTCCCGGCCATCGGCTGGAGCTGGGAGCCGACGCGCCCTTGCGCCTCGATTGCGGCGTCGAACTCGCCCCCGTCACCATCGCCTACCAGATCTATGGGGAGCTGAACCCCGAACGCTCGAACGCGATCCTGGTCTGCCACGCGCTGTCGGGCGACCAGTTCGTGTCGGGGACGCACCCCGTCACCGGGCGGCGCGGCTGGTGGCACGCGCTCGACGGGCCCGGCCGCGTGCTCGATACCGACCGCTATTTCCTGATCTGCGCCAACGTGCTCGGCGGCTGCATGGGGACCACCGGCCCGCGCGAGATCAACTCCGCGACCGGCAAGCCCTGGGGGCTGACCTTCCCGGTGATCACCATCGCCGACATGGTGCGCCTCCAGGTGCGCCTGCT
>JASHSH010000349.1 GCA_030040955.1 Rhodospirillales bacterium | reverse complement strand
TGGGGGTGGGGGCGGAATCGTACTGAGCCGATCGCAGTCTAATGTGCCGGCGCGCCCGGCAACTTGCCCAGGATGATCATCCCCAGCACGTCGTCCTGGGTGACGTCCTTGGTGCGCACCGTGCCGACCAGCTTGCCGTTCTTCATCACGGTGCAGCGGTCGGCGAGGTCGAACACGTCGTGGATGTCGTGGCTGATCAGGAAGATTCCCAGCCCCTCGCGCTTGAGCTGGCGGATCAGGTCGTGGATGACCTTGGTCTCGGCCACGCCGAGCGCGGCGGTCGGCTCGTCCATGATCAGGATGCGCGTTGAAATGCACGGTGCGCGCGATCGCCACCGACTGGCGCTGGCCGCCCGACAGCGCGGCCACCGGCGTGTGGAACTTCTTGAAGTTGGGGTTGAGGCGGCCCATCACCTTGCGGGTCGCGTCCTCCATCTTCGACTCATCGAGCAGGCCGGAGCCGAGCACCTCCTCGCGCCCCAGGAACAGATTGGCGCAGGCATCGAGATTGTCGGCCAGCGCGAGGTTCTGGTAGATCGTCTCGATCCGGTTGGCGAGCGCGTCGCGGGCGTTGTTGATCGTGACCTTCTTGCCGTCGATCCAGATCTCGCCCGAATCGGCGTGGTACGCGCCGGACAGCACCTTGATCAGCGTCGACTTGCCGGCCCCGTTGTGGCCGAGCAGGCCGACCACCTCGCCGGCATAGAGATCGACGCTGACATCGTCGACCGCGCGCACGCCGCCGAAGCTCACCGAGATGTTGCGCATTTCCACCAGGGGCGTGCGGGCGGGCTCGGGCCTGGGCTCGGGCTGGACGGTTGCTGCTGCGATGCTCATCTCGTTCGCCCTCAGATGCGGCGGCGTTTCTGGTAGAGCAGATCGAGTCCGGCGGCCAGCACCAGCACGATGCCGGTCGCGATGTTCTGCAAATAGCTCTCGGCGCCGAGCAGCGCCATGCCGCTCTGCAAGCTCTGGATCACCACCGCGCCCAAAATCGCGCCCGAGATGGTGCCGATGCCGCCCATCAGCGAGGTGCCGCCGATCACCGCCGCGGCGATCACGCGCAGCTCGTCCGAAGTGCCCAGCGCCACGTCGGCGCTTTGCAGGCGCGCCGAGGCGACCACCGCGGACAGCGCGGTCAGGAACCCCATCACCACGAACACCTTGAAGATCATCTTGCGATTGTCGATGCCGGCCAGGTTGGCGGCGTCGGGGTTGCCGCCGATCGCGTAGACGTAGCGGCCGAAGCGCGAGCGCATCAGCACGATGGTGAAGATGGCCGCCAAGCCGAGCACGATCAGCACCGGGATCGGAATGCCTTCCGCGATGTGCACGCCGTCCTCGGGCACCGGCAGGCCGCGCGCCTCGTAAAGCCGCTTGGCCGCGACCGAGGGCATCTCGTAGGCCTGCATCACGGCGACGAAGCCGAGCAGGACGGCGCACTGCACGCCGACGACGAGCGACTCGGCCCACACGGGGCGCACCGGGAAGCCATAGGCGGTACGCTGGCGGCGCCCGCGCACCGCCATGAACACCAGCGCCGCCACGCCGACCAGGCCGAGCACCCAGCTCGCCCAGCCGCCGATCTGCGCGCCCAACGTGCCGTAGGCGCCCCCGCCCAGCAGCTCGAAGCGCAGATCGAGGGGCGAGACGGTCTGGCCCTCGGTGACGTACCAGGCCGCGCCGCGCCAGACCAGCAATCCGCCCAGCGTGACCACGAAGGACGGTACGCCGAGATAGCCGATCAGCCAGCCGTGAAAAGCGCCGAGCACGATGCCGCAGATCGCCCCGAACACGACGGTCGCGGGCCAGATCCAGGGATTGTCAAAGCCGATCAGCGCCGGCAGCCAGCGTCCTTGCGTCACCGCCATCAGCATGCCGAGCACGCCGAGCACCGAGCCGACCGAGAGGTCGATCTGGCGCGTGACGATGACCATCACCATGCCGATGGCCATGATCGCCACCGACGAGGTTTGCAGCGTGAGGTTGAACAGGTTGCGCGGAGTGGTGAACAGACCGCCGGAGGCGAAGTCGAAGGCGAGCCAGATCAGGATCAGGGCGCCGATCATGCCGAACAGCCGAGGATCGACCTCGAGTCGGGCGATGATCCGGCTCAACCCACCCATGACGACGTCCCCCAACCCGAATTCAGGTTCTTGGCGGGTGCCGCGCGACCGCCCGCCCGGCCATCAGAAAATGACCCCGGCATCCGCGTCAAGGGATGCCGGGGCCACGGTAGATATCCCGCGAGGCGGCCGCAGGGGGCCGCGCCGCGGTCAGGCGAAGATCAGCCGCACGCCTTGACGGTGCCCGGCTTCACGCCCTGGCAGACGATGTCCTTGCTCACCCAACCGGCCTTGATCACCACGTCGAGATTGTCCTTGGTGATCGCGAGCGGCTTGAGCAGGCGGGCTTCCATCACCACCTTCTTCGGCCCGTTGCCGAACTTGACGGTGCCCGTGACCTTGTCGAGCGCGGTGCCTTTGGCGAGCTGGGCGGCGATTTCGCCGGCGGCCTTGCCGAGCTCGCGCGCGTCCTTCCACACGGAGACGGTCTGCGTGCCGAGCGCGACGCGGTTGAGCGCGCCCTTGTCGCCGTCCTGGCCCGAGACCGGAATGCCGGCCAAACCCTGGGCGGTGAGCGCGGCCACCACGCCGCCGGCCATGCCGTCGTTCTCGGAGAGAACGGCGTCGACCTTGTTATTGGTCTTGGTCAGGCACTGCTCCATTTCCTTCTGCGCATTGCCCGGGTCCCAGTTGTCGGTGTAGGTCTCGCACACGATCTTGATCGCGCCGGACTTCACCGCCCCGCCGATCACCTCGTCATAGCCGCCGCGCAGGAAGTCGGCGTTCGGATCGGCCGAGTTGCCCTTGATCACCGCATAGTTGCCCTTCGGCTGGGCCTTGAACACGTACTGCGCCTCGAGCACGCCGACGCCCTTGTTGTCGAAGGTCAGGTAGTAGGCGCCCGGATTCTCGATCAGGCGGTCATAGCCGAGCACCGGGATCTTCTCGTCGAGGGCCTTCTGCACGGCCGGCTCGATCGCGCCCGAGTCCTGGGCCAGGATGATGAGCGCCTTGGCGCCCTGCGTGATCAGCTGCTCGACGTCGGCCAGCTGCTTGGTCGCCGAGCTGCCGGCGTCGGTGCTGATGTAGTCATAGCCGGCCTTGGCCAGCGCCGCTTTGATCGCGGCCTCGTCCGTCTTCCAGCGTTCCTCCTGGAAGTTGTTCCAGCTCACGCCGATCTTGTCGGCGGCCTGCGCCGATCCGATCGTGCTGAAGGTGGCGCCAAGCACCACCGCGAGAGCGGCGACGCCGCTCCCGACATACGACTTCACTGTCATCTGCGTCCCTCCGATGTTTTGTGCCCGGTTTGCACCGGGGTTTTACACCCCGCGGACACGAGCGCGATTTGCGTCATCGCGACCGCCCGCCACGCCCGCATTAAGTTCGAGCTGCGAAAAAACTAGTGCCAAGCCGCGCCGACCGTCAAGCGAATTTGCGCAACAAAGACCCATATTTTCCCGTCAAGCCAAGCGGGTCTTGTCCGGCATCGCCGGAAACGGTTCCGTCGAAGGCGATTGACAGGCGCTTGCACGACGATAATGATTTGGACGATAAAATAAATAGCGCGGTCCCCGACGTTCGGGTCGAACCGCGTCCGGGGCGGAACGAAGATGAACAAAATCGAGATCGAACAGGCCTCGGCGGCCAGTCGTGCCCGCATTTTGCGGCTGCTGCGCATCCATGGCAGGCTCGCCCGCATCGACCTCGCCCGCCTGATCGGACTGAGCCCGGCGACCGTCTCCAGCATCACCGCGGACTTGATGAAGGACGGACTCGTGCGCGAGGTGCCGGGCGAAGAAGGCCAGGCCGGCGAGGGCGAGCGGGCGCGCGGCCGGCCGAAGGTGCTGATCGACCTGGTGGCCGACGCGGCCTGCGTGATCGCGGCGAAGATTTCGATCAACGAGATCCAGCTCGCGCTCGGCGACTTCACCGGCGCGGTGCGCGCGGTCGAGACGATGCATCTCGGCACCCGCGAGATCGCGGCCGAGGCGCTGATCGAACGCCTCGGCGAGGCGATCGCCGATTTCCGCGCCCGCCTCACGCGCGGCCGCGGGCCGTGCCTGGGCGTGGGCATGGCGTTGCAGGGCATCGTCGGCAAGTCCTCGGTGCTGACCTGGAGCCCGGCCTTCAGCCTGCGGGATCTGCCGCTGGTCGATCCGGTGGCCGCGCGCGTCGGGCTGCCGGTGATCCTGATCAACGACGCCAACGCGATCGCGCTCGCCATCCACGACCGTCCGGCCTACGCCGAGATCGCCAATCTGGGCGTGGTGATGCTGGGCGCCGGCGTCGGCATGGGGCTGATCCTGGGCGGCCAGCTCTACACCGCGACCAGCGGCGCGGCGGCCGAGTTTGGCCACACCAAATATCATCAGGGCGGGCCGCTCTGCATGTGCGGCAAGCGCGGCTGCATCGAGAGCTATCTCGCCGACTACGCGATCCACCGCGACGCCAGCACGCTGTTCGACCTGCCTGGCGGCGAGGTCCAGCATCCGAGCGAGGACCAGATGCGCTCGATCGTGGCGCGCGCCGACCAGGGCGACCCGCGCGCGGTCGAGCTCTATTCGCAGATCGGCCGCGTGCTCGGCTTCGGGCTCGGCAATCTGATCGCGCTGGTCAGCCCCGACCTGGTGATCGTCACCGGGCCGGGCGTGCGCGCCTGGCGCCATATCGAAAGCCGCATGCGGCGCGGACTCTCCGACGCGGTCATCGGCACCCTGCTCGCCAACACGCGCATCGAGCCGATGTCGTGGGACGAGGATCTGGTCTTCCGCGGCGCCTTCGGCCAGGTGCTCGACCGCCAGCCGGGGTGATCGCCCCTACCCCTCGACCAGGATCTCGGAGCGGATCGAGCTGGCGATGAAGCATTCCTCGTGCGCGGCGTGGTGGAGCGCGTCGAGCTCCGCCTTGCCGGGCGGCGCGCCCACCCACTCGATCCTGGGCCGCAGCGTGATCCTGGTGATGGCGAGCTTGCCGCGCGCGTCCTTCTCCATCAGCCCGCTCGCCTCGTCGACATAGCTGGCGATCACGAATCCCTTGCGCTGCGCGAGCCAGACGAAGGTTAGCATGTGGCAGGACGAGGCGGAGGCGACGAGGGCCTCCTCGGGATCGACCGCGTCGGCGCGCGCGTAGGGCAGCGGCACCACATGCGGCGAGGCCGAGGCCGGCACGGTCACGCCGCCGTCGAACGACCAGCTGTGGGCCCGGCTGTATTTGCCGGCCTTGAAATTCTCGCCCGCGCCCGCGTGCCATTCGATGCGCGCCGTGTGCAATGTCATGCGATCTCCTCCCGCGGCGGACGCTATATGTCGGCGACGCCGACCACGCGATGGACCGAGACCACCAGCTCATTCGGCCATTCGAGCGAGCGCGGCGGATTGAACTGGCGCGCGGTGAGCGTGCTCGCGCTGCGCGACTCGAACACCTTGAGGAAGGCGAGCGGCGCGGAATGCTCGTCCCTCGGCTTGAGCTGGATCACCACATTGTCGCCGCGCCGCACCGGACGGGACGGATTGACCAGCACCAGCCAGCCGGTCTCGAAGCGCGGCGACATCGAATCGCCCTGCACGTAGATGCCGTAGGCATTGCGCGCTCCGGCCAGGCCCGGCGGCCGTTCGGCATAGTCCATCACCTGGCCGTTCATCTCGAACGCGCCGTCGGAGCCGCCCATCGCCGAGCCGTAGATCGGCAGGTCGCGGCGCAGCTGCGCGCGCGCCGGCAGTTCGACCGCGCGCGCGACGAACCCGTCTCCCGCCGGCGGCTCGGCGAGCTGGAACGAAGCGCCTCCGCCTCCATCCTTGCGCGAGCGGTGCCGGCGCGACACCAGCCGCCCGACCAGCTCCTCGGTCGGGATTTCGAGTATCTCGGCCATCACCGGAAGCTCGGCCACCTGCACGTTGCGCCGACCGCCGATGATCTCGGACACGCGCGCGGGATCGATGCCCAGCGCCCGGGCCATCGCGCCCTTGGTCTTGTGCAGGCTCTTCAGCCGCTCGCCGATCCATTGGTTCGTCATGTTCCGATTATCGCATCCCGACGGGCGTATCGCAATTGCCATATATGCAATTTTCGATATTGACCATTAGTTGCGGTTATCGTATTTTCAAAAGCGCAAATTGTTATAACCAGAACACGCATTTTTGGGGGAAGACCGGCGATGACCATGCTGACCGAAGTCGAGGCGCCGGACGGGGAGTCCGACGCTTCCGTTTCCACCCCGCCGCCCGATGCGGCTGGCGCGCCAATCGACCTGCTCGCCTGCCTGCGCGCGCTGGACGGGTGGGTCCGCCCGGAAGGTCTGGCGGCGCGCGAGAGATTCGAGGCGCTGGCCGCGGCCGGCCTGCTGGAAGCCTGGCCCGGCGGTCCTTACTTCCGCGCCTGAGCGATGGAGCGCGTCGCCATGGACGCATCGGATCCGCCGATGCCAGGACCACGCCGCGCATCCCGCCGCGCGTCCGCGCCCGCCCGCGCGGCCGGCGCGATCGCGACGCAATCGACCACGATGGTGGCGCTCCTCGTCTGGACCTATCAGCGCCAGAAAGCGGATGTGATGAGCGGCAAGGGCCTGTGGACTCCCGAGGCGCGGACCGAGTCGGGCGAGGAGCCGAAACGCTGGTCCGGCTGCGGTTGCGCACAGCTCGAAGCGGTGGCCGCGCTGGGCGCGCGCGTCCAGCCCGGCGGCTGGCAGCGGCCCGCGCTGCATCCCGACGCCGAGCTGGTGCATGATTCGCTGGTCGAACTCAGCCGCGCGGATTGGCTGGGCGCGATGCTGCTCCGCCGCCATGCCCGCCAGGGCGGCGCGCCGGACTGGAGCGAGGGGCGTCAGGAGTTCGAGCCGGAACGAGATGCGCGTGACCGCATCGTCCAGGACCGCTACGACGAGGTGGTGACGGTGATCGACCAGCGCGGGCGCGAACGCGCGATCCCCGTGCTCTATTGCCCGCTGCGCAAATATCCCGACGATTCCTGGATCGAGATGACGCGCGGCGAATACCGGAACTGGCACCGGGCGCTCGGGCTTCTCGCCGAACGCCTGGCCGAGGCGGGGCCGCGCCGGCTGGTCCGCTGGCGCGTCGCCGGACTCGGCGCGGAGGCCGAGCCCTGGCTTCGGGCTGATTTGCCGCATTCGTAAATTTTCCGATTGACACTCGCCGGGCGAAAGTTGACAATGCGCCCGAGCCAAACGAGCGCCCCGACGGTCAAAGCCGCGGGGGTTTGGGTTTCCAGGGGATGGCGCTGGTTCGGCGCCAGAATTGCGCAAGGCGTAATTTTCTCCTTGACTCGCGCGGCGGGAAAGTTGACAATGCACACGAGCGATACGAGCGCCCCCGGCGATGCCGGCGGGCGCTCGAAACTTTCCGGCACCCCGCAAGACCCTCCGCCAGACGAAACACAGGGGACCGAGGACGGGGCCGCGCCGCGCGCGAATTGCGCCGCGACGACCGCCAAGGGCAAGCCCTGCCGCAACCCGGCTTCCGTCGGGGGAGTTTGCCGCCTGCATGCGCGCAAGCGCCCGCGCCGCGCGCAACGATCTGCGCGGGAAGCCTCGAACGCCCGCGCGCCCGAACAGACGCCCGCGGATGCGGCCGGTCCCCTCCCCGCCGCCGATCCGATGGAGCGCCTGCGCCTCTTGCAGGAGGCGGCGGAGCGGCGGGCGTTCGAGGCCCACCGCTCCGGCGAGGAAGAGGGCAACGGCGACAAGGACCAATCCTTCAACCGTAACGCCCGCCTCGTCGCCACGCTCGCGCGCGCGCGCCACGCGATCGGACCCAAGAAGAAAGAATCGGGCCAGACCGAATCGGGTACGAAGGAGGAAGGAGCGAAGGATGCGGGCACGTCGACAACGCCGGACGTGAAAATCCCGCCCAACACGCGTTGAATCCATGCGCATCATCGCGCCGCAGCCGGGGCCGCAGGAGCGCTTCCTG
>JASHSH010000348.1 GCA_030040955.1 Rhodospirillales bacterium | reverse complement strand
GACGGCAACGCTGAACGGCGTCATCTCAGGGGATGGACTCTCCTTCTACTCTGCGGTGCCGATATCTCAGGGCACCGGAACGCTAATTCTTGCCGGCGCAAACTCGTTCACGGGCGCGGTCGTCATCGGGAACGGCACGCTTGCCGTCAGCGGTGGCGCCAACCTCGGCGCAACGTCCAACCTAATCGTCTTCGACGGCGACACCTCCGGAACGCTGCGGTTCCTGGCGAACGCCACGATTTCGCAGCAAATCTACGTGGCGCCGGAATCAGACACCATCGCCAACATCGACACGAACGGGAACAACGTGACACTGGCATCGCCGGTAACTGGCCAAGCGGGATACGAAGCGGCAATCAACAAGATCGGGGCCGGCGCCCTGACGCTTACCGGAAACAATATGACGACGAGCACGACTGTCACGAACGGCACGCTTGCGCTCGGCACGGCTAGCCTTCCCGCGCAGATGGCCGGCCCGGTCACCGTCTTCTCGGGTGCTTCCTTCGTCGGAAACGGCTCGATCGCAACCAGCTCGATCGAGGTAGATCTGGTCAGCGGAAGTGGGTCGGGTGACACCATCGTGACTAATACCGGTTCGACTAGCGTCACCGGCTCGATCGTGGTTGTGACTTCGTCGGCTGCTCCCGCTGCCTCCTGCAGCACCGTAAACGCCGGAATTTGCGCCGTGTTCAGCAACGACTCGGAGACGCTCAGCGGCCTGGTCAACTCGGGAACAGTCGCGCCGCTTGGCGCGACCGGAAAACTCTCGGTCGCCGGCAGCTACACGCAAAACGCAAGCGGCACGCTCAGTATCGAGGTTTCGCCCTCCGGTAGCGGCCAACTCGCCCTGACCGGGACCGCGAGCCTGGCCGGCGCGCTCAACTTCCTCATCGATTCCGGCAGCTACGGCAAGGCGACGGATACGTTCCTGACCTCGTCCGGCATCACCGGCGGCTTCTCCTCGATTACTTTCACCGATTTGCCGCCGAGCCTTTCGGCTTCGGTCAATTTCACCGGCACCGACGGCACCATCACGTTGACGCCCGCACCTATCGCGGCCGCCACGATTCCCTCGTCCAACCTCGGGGGTCTGGTGAACGCGCTGAACAACGCCTTCGCCAATGCCTCCGGCGACCTGCTCGCGGACCACGATGCCTTGCTCGATCTTCCCGCCGCGCAGCAGCAGCAGGCTTTGACCCAGATCAGAGGCATCGGGCATGGCGCGGCGCCGGCCGCCGCCGCAGGTCTGCGTCAAGTGTCGACTGGGCTGGTGATGGGCCGCGCGCTCTCGGGATCGCCGTCCTCCGTCTCGGGCTCCGATTTCGCCTCGCCGATCCAGCTCGCTTTGAGCGGCGCGCCCGAACAGATCGCCGCGTTGCTGGATGCCGCGCAAACGGCGCAGGCGGCGGGATCGATCAACCGCTCGCAAGGCGCGTGGGTGCAAGGCGCCGGAGATTGGGACGACGTAAAGGGCGATTCCGCCGGCCCCGGATCGGCGAGCGCGGGCGGCGGCATCGAAGCCGGCTATGACCGAACGATCGGGGACGAGGTTCGGCTGGGCGGGGCCTTCGGCTACGGCCGGGCGTACCAGACCCAAAGCGATACCGGCGCCACCAATCGCATCGACAGCTATCGCCTCTCGGCCTATGGCGGATGGAATCGGGGACCTTGGTCCGCGGCGGGCAGCCTGGGCTTCGCGCTCGACGAATTCACCTCGGGCAGATCCATCGATCTGGGTGCGACAGACTTGCTGGCGAGCGCGGTCTATTGGGGCCACGAGATCACCGCGTCCTCGGAAGTTGACTACGCGGTCCCGACCAAATTGGGTACGCTCAGCCCATTCCTCCAACTCGATTTCGCCAACCAGGTCGAGCAGCCTTTCACCGAAAGCGGCGCGGGTTCGCTAGATCTCGCCGAGCAGCGCAACGCGCTCGATTCGCTACAACCAGAACTGGGCCTCGCCTTTTCGCGAACATTCGCTTCCGGCGCGGACACCACCGTCGCGCCGGAATTTCGCCTCGGTGTCAGCCACGAACTCATGCAGGTGAGCTCCGACAGCACGGCCCAGCTTGTCGGCGCCGGCGCGGGAAACGCGTTCACCACGGAGGCGGTGGGGGCGGACCGCACGGCGCTCGATTTCGGCGCTCGCGTGGTGGTCGCGTCGGCCGGCCGTGTGGATGTGTATGCGGATTGGCAGGCGCGGGTTTCAGGCCATCAGGTCGGCCAGACGTTAGGGGCCGGCGCGCGCTATTCATTTTGAACCGAGTGAATTTCCACAATTCTGCCGCGTTTCCGGGTTGTAAGCTGCGCCGCCCCTTGGGTATAGCTACTATCGTGGTCGAGGCGCCGGGAAGAGCGCCGAGGTGAGGATGGGAGTGCTCGTCATGAGTGCCAACGCCGGAAGTCCCGCGGTCCGGCTGCGTCCCCTGATGCGAACGGTTGCCGTTTGGGGCCCGGGCCTGCTGGTCATGCTGGCCGACAGCGACGCGGGCAACGTGGTGACGGCGGCGCAATCGGGCGTGCAGTGGGGCTATCGGCTCCTACCGCTTCTGCTCCTGCTCGTGCCCATGCTCTACATGGTGCAGGAGCTGACCGTGCGTCTCGGCGTTCATACCGGGCGCGGGCATGGCGAGCTGATCCGCGAGCGGTTCGGACTTGGCTGGGCCGGGGTGTCCACGATTGGGCTCGCGGCCGCGACCATCGGATCGCTGATCACCGAATTCACCGCCGTGGCGGCGGTGGGCGAGCTATACGGCGTCTCGCGCGCCGTTACCCTGCCCCTGGCCGTGGCGGCGTTGCTGGCGGTCGTCGGCTCGGGATCCTATCGGCGCGTGGAGCGCGTGGCCCTGGTGATCGGGATGTTCGAGCTGGCGTTCTTCGCCGTGGTATGGGCGGCGCATCCGTCGCTGGCGAGCCTGGCCCGCGATGCCGCCGACCTTCCGCTCGGCAATGCCGGCTTTTTGTATCTTGGCGCGGCGCTGATCGGCGCCACCTTCAATCCGTGGATGATCTTCTATCAGCAATCCGCCTCGGTCGATAAGAAGCTCGCGGTGGCGGATTTGGGCAGCGCGCGCTGGGACACCGGCATCGGCGCGGTGCTTACGCAGTGCGTCACCGGAGCCGTCCTGGTCGCGGCGGCGACGACCCTGGCCAAGGGCGGGGCCAATGCGAGCCTGTCCAGTGTCGGCGAAATCAGCGACGCGCTCACCCCGCTGCTCGGCGAGAACGCCGGGCGGCTGGTGTTCAGCCTGGGTGTGCTGGGCGCCTCGCTGGTTGCGGCGATCGTGTCCTCGCTGGCCCTGGCCTGGGGCGCCGGCGAGGTCGCCGGCTACCGCCGCTCGCTCGAATTCCGGCCGTTCGATGCGGGCTGGTTCTACGGCGTCTACGGCGCCGCGGTGGTCGGTTCGGCGATCCTGGTCTGGTTCGTGCCCGACCTGGTTTGGCTGACCATCGCCGTCCAGGTGCTCAACGCGTTCCTGATGCCGCTGGTGATCGGTTTCCTGGTCGCGCTCGCCGTCACCGCGCTTCCCGACGCGGCCCGCCCGCGCGGCTGGTATCTGTGGCTGATCGTCGGCATCTCGGCGATCGTTTCGGCCTTCGGCGTGTACGGAGGAATCTCCGGGATAGTCTAGCGCCAGCCGTAGACTCACATTTCCGGCTCGGCCGACTGGTCCGGCGGCAGCGCCCCTATCAGCTCGGCGACCGGCTTCCCGCTGTCCGGGTGGTGCCAGCCGGGGGCGACCTCGGCGAGCGGCCGCAGCACGAAGGCCCGCGCGTCCATCCGCGGATGAGGAAGGATCGGCGGCTCGGGGCCGGGACGCAGTATGCGCCCGTGCGCGAGCAGGTCGAGATCGAGCACGCGTGGGGCATTAGGCGCGCCGCGCACCCTACCGAGGCCCGCCTCGATTTCGAGCAGAACCGCGAGCAGGTCGGGCGGCGCAAGCACGGTGGCGACGGAAGCAACCGCGTTCACATACCAGGGTTGGCCGTCGTCCGGGAGCGGCCGCGTCCGCCAGAAACGCGACCGGCGGATCGTCGGCACGCCCGCCAAGGCCAACCGTTCCAGCGCCGCCTCCAAGGTCCGCCTGGGCGGCCCCGCGCTGCTGCGCAAATTAGCGCCCAGCCCGATCAGGACAAGGTCATCGTCCGTGGCCATGGCCCGCTTGCGGGAACGGTGCGCCGCGCCTAGGCTCGCGTCTATTCGATCCCATCCATTTCTCGAAGGGTATTGCCATGGCCATGCTGTTTTACCCGGAAGAGCGCATCGGTCTGTTCATCGACGGCGCCAACCTCTATTCCGCCGCCCGCGCGCTCGGCTTCGACATCGACTATAAGCGGCTGCGCGAGCTGTTCGCTTCCAAGGGCCGGCTGATCCGCGCGTTCTATTACACGGCGCTGGTCGAGGACCAGGAATATTCGCCGATCCGGCCGCTGATCGACTGGCTCGACTATAACGGCTACACCATGGTCACCAAGCCGACCAAGGAATTCACCGACGCATTCGGCCGGCGCAAGATCAAGGGCAACATGGACATCGAGCTGGCCATCGACGTGATGGAGATGGCGCCGCATCTCGA
>JASHSH010000347.1 GCA_030040955.1 Rhodospirillales bacterium | reverse complement strand
GAGGGCGATCCCTGCTCGGAATGCGGCAACTTCACGCTGGTGCGCAACGGCACCTGCATGAAATGCGACAGCTGCGGCGCGACCAGCGGGTGCAGTTAGGGGGGCGGCTGGGGGCGAAGGCGGGACCCGATATAAAAAGAAATCAGTCGTCGCTGCCTTAGTGGTGGCGAATAGAGGATTCTCGGCCCGCCATTATTTCTTCGTCAGCGCGATGAATTGTTCGGCGGTCAAGCCGCTCGCTCGAATCAGGCTGCGCAGCGTTCCCGGCGCAATCTCCCGGTGATCAGGTACGGATAGAGTCGCCACGCTGCCGTCTTTCACCAGGATCATGTGGCTGCCCTTCTGACGAACGAGTTCCCAGCCGTCATGCCCGAAGACCTTCACGACGGCACGCCCGCTCAGCCTCGGCGGCGCGGGCATCAGAGGGCGACTTCGACCTGCTTGGTTTCGATGGTCAGCGGCAGGCCGCGTTCCGCGCGCACCTCAAGGCACAATTCGATCGCCTCACGGATATTCTTGAGCGCTTGCGGCTTCGTCTTGCCCTGGCTTACGCAGCCGGGAATGGCCGGACATTCGGCGACCCACATGCCCGTTTCGTCGCGGTCGATGGTCACGGTGAACTTCATGCCGTGTAACCTACTGTCGCGCGTCGCGGCCGGCAAGTGACGGGCGCCCCGGCTTCCATTCGGAAGTGATTTGTATGCGCGGGCCGATCCCGGTCCGACGGATGCCCGCCGTCCCGAAGCATGATCCCCCGCCCTTCCCCAAACCTTCACGCCCGTCCCCTCCCCGCCCCATTGACCCCGCGCCCCGGCTCGCGCAGATTGGCGCGGGCTCACGGGGGTAGTCGGGGATTCGCGCTTCGATGCGGCCGGAACGAGGGAGTCGGCCCGCGCGGACAACCGGTCAGCAAGCACCGATACGCGCGAGCTCGCACGCGTCTCATATCGTCGAGGAGGATCATCCATGCGGAAGTTTTCGCTCGCCCTCGCCGCCGCCGCGGCCGGGCTGGTCATGTCGGTCTCGGCCGCCCAGGCCACCACGCCGCAATACGTGCTCGATTTCGTCAAGGATCACGGCAAGGAGCTGCTGACCTATCCCAGCAAGCTCACTGTGCTTGGCTACACGCTGCCCGAGATCAACAATCTCGGCGAGTGCTACGCCGCCACCACCGTGATCGCCGATGGGGTCAACAACATTCCCGGCGCCAAGACCGTGATCGACCAGATGATGTCGTGCAAGGCGAACATCGACGACGCGGTGCTCGCCATCGCCGCCAAGGACGGCAAATACGGCGCCACGTTCGCCGCCGCCATCAAGAAGGGCGAGGACATCCCCGAGGAGGTGCTGGAGACCATCGCCAAGGACATCGGCGCCGAAGTCTCGACCGTGTCCGGCAAGATCAAGGGCGAGATGGGCACCATCACCAAGCTGGTCGCCGGCGAGATCACCAAGGAGGCGCTCGACAAGGCCGAGAACGCGGCCAAATACGTCGCCGCCGCGATCAAGGCCGAGGAGGAGGCGAAGGAGAAGGAGATCGCCGCCGAGGCCGACGCCACGGTGAAGGACCTGAAGACCGCGCAGCACGAGGTGAACAAGGTGACCAACAAGACCATCGTCGCGGTGAAGTCGGCCGGCAACGAGGTCAAGACCGTCGCCAAGAAGGCGGCCTCGGCGCTGAAGCACTTCTTCAGCAGCCTGTAAGCGATCGCGTGCGGCGCGACCGGGGGAGCGATCCCCCGGCCGCCGGCTCCGTCTCCGGCGCGCACTTGAACCCGGATGGCGGCGAGTGTATGCCCGCGCATCGGCGCCTCGCCGACGGGCCACCCGTCGCGGAGGCGTCCGGCAACTCGGCGACGGGTGCGGCTTGGCCGGTCTTGATCTGCGCGGATCGGAAATCCTGCTGGTGGAGGATGTGCGCTTCACCCGCGCGACCCTGCTGCGCATGCTGGCCGACATTGGCGGCGCCAAGCTGCACGAGGCCGAGGACGGGCGGGCGGCGCTCGCCCGGCTCGCCGAACTGGGCGCGCGGGTCTCCTGCGTGATCAGCGATCTCGAAATGCCGAATCTCGACGGGCTCGGCCTGCTGCGGGCCATCCGCGCCGGCGAAGGCGCGATCGCGCACGATCTGCCCTTCGTCATGCTGACCGGCCATACCGAATTCGAGCGCCTCGGCCCCGCCCTCCTGCTCGATCTCGACGCCTTCGTCACCAAGCCCGTATCCAAGGCGGCGATCGAGCAATGCCTGGCCGGCGTGCTCGGCCCGGGCGCGGCGCGGCGGATCGCACCGGCCGAGACCTACCGCGCGATCGACCCGGCGCGCGCCGCCGCCGCCCCGGACTCGGAAGCCGCGGCGGGGAAGGCCGAGCGTCGCGTCGCGCTGGCCGAACTGCCCGACGGCGCGGTGCTGGCGCGCGATCTGATGTTCCGCAACGGCCGGCTGCTGCTCCCCGCCCGCACCCGGGTCAGCGCCCGGCTGGCGCGGCGGCTGACCGAGATCGCCGCGGTGTCGAGCCTGGCCGACGAGGCCTGGATCTTCGCCTGAGCCGCGCCGGGCCGCTCCTCAGCGCTGCAACCCGGCGACCTCGCGGTTGGCGAAATCGAGCCGCGCCGACATCGTGCGGATGATGAATTTGTGGAACGCATGGGCGAGCGCCGGCTCGTCGGCCTCCAGCTGGTCGAGCGCCTCGCGGGTGAGGCGGTAGGCGATCGCCGGCTGGTCGACCCGCACGGTCGCGCCGCGCGGCACGCCGCGGTAGAGACCCATCTCGCCGATCACCGTGTGCCGGATCATGCTGCGCAGGCGCACCGGCTCGCCGTCGAGCGGCGCGTAGTAGACCGACACCCGGCCGGAATAGAGCAGATACAGCGAATCCGATGGCTCGCCCTGCGTGAACATCGACTCGCCCGGCCGATACTCGACGGTCTCGAGATAGGAGACCAGCCGGGCGAACAGGTCGCGGCTGCCGATTTCGCGCGCCAGCCACTCGTCGGCGGAGCGCAACGCCTCTTCGCGGCTCATATACTCGGCCAGCAGCTTGTCCTCGCACCATTCCAGCGCCCCGTCGAGGTCGGCGAAGGCGCGGACGATGGATTCGTGTTCGGGCGCCAGGAAGCCGCCGACGCGCAGCGAGCGCTCGACCGGGACGGACAGGCCGGAGACCGCGATCACGATGCCCTCGGCTTCGGCGAAATGGCGCAGCTTGATCAGGCTGAGCACCGCGGTCGAGTCGATGCCGAGCACCTGGCGCAGGTCGAGCAGCACCATGCGGCACACCCCGTGCCCCTGGGCGGCGACCACGGTCTTGATCTGCTGGAGCAGGCGGTTGGCGCTGCCGAAGAAGACGAAGCCGTGCAGCCACATGATCTGGATGCCGCTGCCGTGGCGCAGCAGCTCCTCGCTCTGGCTGCTGGGCCGGTCGACCCGGCTGGCATAGTCGCTGCGCGACAGGCCGAGCTTGATCAGCCGGATGCGGCTCGAATTGATGGCGAAGGTGACGCAGGCGGAGACGATGCCGAGCGCGATGCCGGCGACGAAGTCCCAGCGCGCGATCACGAACAGGATGACCAGGAGCTGGACATAGTCGGACCGCGGCATGCGGTTCCATCCCTTGACCAGCCATTCGTCGAGCAGGGCTCCGCCCATGTTGAGCAGCATCGCGCCCAGGATGGGCACCGGCAGGAAGTTGACCGCCTTGGTGCCGACGGCGAAGGCGAGCAGGCAGGCGAGCGCCGCCACCGCTCCGCTCGGCCGTCCCCGCGCGCCGTTGCGGTAGTTGAACAGGGTGCGGCTGACCGACAGCGTGCCCACCATCCCGCTGCCGAGCGCCGCGACCAGGTTGGCGACGCCGTTGATCTTGAGTTCGCGCTCGACATCGATGTCGAGCCGCGCCTCGACCTCGACCGCCGTGATGCTGAGCAGCAACGTGATCGCGGTCACCGCGATCAGGGCGACATACTCGCCCGCGACATGGACCAGCTCGACCCAGCGCACCTGCGCGAAGTCGCCGCGGAAGTCGGGCAGCGTGACGCCCGATCCGGCGTCGATCAGCCAGCCGGCGGCGCGCGCCTCGGCGAGGGGCATTCCGGCCAGCCAGAAGATCGCGTGCGCGGCGGCCGTCCCGACCAGGAGGACGATCGGGAAGCCGAGAAAATGCAGGCTTCGCCGTGCCAGCAGGATCACCAGCGAGAAGCCCGCCCCGGCGAGCAGGTGCCAGAGGCTGGCGCCGGTCGTCAGCCGGCCGAGATTGTCCAGGCCGAGGGAGGAGCCGGTCATCACCCGGATCGAGCCCGCCACCAGCAGCCAGCCGGACGCGGCGAGGAAGCCGCCGATCACCGGGTAGGGCACGAAGCGGATCCAGCGCCCGAGATTGAGCATGCCCATGGCCCAGAGCACGATGCCGGTGAGCAGCGCTCCCACCATCAGGGCGGCGACAACGGTGGCACGCGCCTGCGCCGGGTCGGTCCGCGCGCCGAGATCGGCTGCGATGATCGCGGCCATCGCGCTGAGCACCGCGACCGGCTTGGAATCGGGACCGGCGATGGCGAACGGGATCGAGCTGGCCAGCGCGAAGATCGCGCCGACCAGGCCCGCGCCGATCAGCGCGTAGCCGATGCCGACCGGGCGCGCCTCGAGCAGCGGTCCGGAGAAGATCAGCGCGGCGTAGCTGATCGACGCCGCGATCATGACGACCGCGGTCACCAGCCCGGGTATAATGTCCTTGGGGTTCATCCGCCGCACGCGAGGCGAGTCCTTGTACACGGGTTTTGCCCACCTACCGATGACGGATAGATGACAGAATCGCTACGGATGCGCGCCCCCGGCGATGCCGGCGACGAGCCGGCGGTCGGCACCGGCCATGGCATCCACATCGTCGGCAAGCTGCTGGTGACGGTGCCCCTGCTGAAGCCGACGATGACCTGCCGCGAGGTCGCCGAGCTGTTCGCGCTGCAACCGCATACGCCGGCCTGCGTGGTCGAGATGCCCGATGGAGGCTATGGGCTGGCCGACCGCAACAGCTATCTCACCCGCTATCTCGACCGCTACAACCGCGACATCTTCCAGCGTCGGCCGATCACCGCGCTGATCGACCGCTTGCCGCTGGTGGTCGATTATTTCGAGCCGATCCAGCGGGTCGGCCTGCTCGCCACCTCGGAGCGGCCCGACGCGCTCAAATCGAGCTTCGTGATCACCCGCGAGGGCCGCTGCGCCGGCGTGGCCACCGGGGTCGACCTGATGCGCGCGCTGGCCCGCCTCGCCGAGGAGGCGAACGTCGCCAAGACCACCTTCCTCGCCAATATGAGCCACGAGATCCGCACCCCGCTCAATTCGGTGATCGGCAATCTCGAGCTGCTGGCCTCCACCCCGCTCGACGGGGAGCAGTCCGAGCTCGCGCGCATGGCCGGGGTGTCGGCCCATGCCCTGCTCGATCTGATCGGCGACCTGCTCGACCTGAGCAAGATCGAGGCCGACCGTCTGGAGATCGAATGGGGCGCCTGCGACCTGCGCCAGCTGCTCGACGAGGTGCTGACGATCTCGATGCCGCGCGCCCTGGAGAAGGGATTGCGGCTGGAGGGCTGGATCGCCGCCGCGGTGCCGGGCGTGATTCGCTCGGACCGGCTGCGCCTGCACCAGGTGCTGGTCAATTTCATCGGCAACGCGGTCAAGTTCGCCGAGACCGGCGGCGTCTTCGTCAGCCTGCGCGCCGAGCCGGTGGAGGACGATGTGGCGATCCGTTTCGAGGTGCTCGACACCGGCCCCGGCTTCGATCCGGCGCGGGCTACCGCGCTGTTCGAGCCATTCGTGCAGGAAGACGCCTCCACCACGCGCCGTTTCGGCGGCACCGGGCTCGGCCTGGCGATCGCCAAGCGCATCGTCGAGCTGCTCGGCGGCCAGCTCGGCTGCGCCACCGAACCCGGGTTGGGCGCGACCTTCTGGTGCACGATGCCGACCAAGGCGCTGGCGGCGCCGACGCCCTTGGCCCCCGCCGCGGGAATGCGCGCGCGGCTGGTCGGCTCCGGGGAGGCGGCCGAGCTGGTCCTCGCGCGGCTGCGCGCGGCCGGCGTCGCGATCTCGCGCGCCGCCGAGGACGGAAAGACCGATGCCGAGACCCCTGCCCTGCTGATCGTGGACGGAGACCTGGCGGCCGGACTGGAGGCGCTGGCGCGGCTGGTCGGCGCGGGCGCGGCCCCGATCGTGCTTACCACGGATCCGAGCCCGCGATCGCGCTATCAACTGTACCGCTGCGGCGCCTCGGCGGTGCTCGACCATCCACGCGACTTGGGCGAGGTCCCCGCCCTGCTCCGCGCCGCCTCCGCCGCCCGCCTACCGATCTCTCTTGCGCGGTCCACGCGGCCGGCGACGGCCGAGCCCGGGCGCGCCCCGGACCGGGCGAGCGTGCTGGTGATCGACGACACCGCGACCAACCGCGAGATCGCCGCGCGCCAGCTCCGGCGCCTGGGGCTGGCCTGCGAGACCGCCGGGAACGGGCAGGTGGGACTCGACATGACGGCGGCGCGCGATTATGCGCTGATTCTGGTCGACGGCTCGATGCCGGTGATGGACGGGTTCGAGTTCGTCCGCCGCTTCCGCGAGCGCGAGGCCCAGTCGGGCGCGGCGCGCACCCCGGTGGTGGCGATGACCGCGCATGCCCTGGTCGGCGACGCCGAACGGTTCATCGGCGCCGGGATGGACGATTATCTGGCCAAGCCGGTCACGCTCGACAAGCTCGGCGCCAAGATCGCGCGATGGA
>JASHSH010000346.1 GCA_030040955.1 Rhodospirillales bacterium | reverse complement strand
GTCTATCGGGGCCGCGCCGTTCTGATGGACGAATACAAGGCGCCGTTCGCCCGCGATACCAAGGCGCGCAATCTCGCCGAGGTGATCGAAGGCGCGGACGTTTTCCTGGGCCTTTCCGCGCCCGGCGTGCTCACCGGCGAGATGGTCGCGCGGATGGCCGCCCGCCCGATCATCATGGCGCTCGCAAATCCCACGCCGGAGATACTTCCCGACGTGGCGCGCGCCGCGCGTCCCGACGCGGTGATCGCCACGGGCCGTTCGGACTTCCCCAACCAGGTCAACAACGTCCTTGTGTTTCCCTACATCTTCCGGGGCGCGCTCGATGTGGGCGCCTCGGCGATCAACGAGGAGATGAAGCTCGCCGCGGTCGGGGCGCTCGCCGAGCTCGCCTATGCCGAGAGCGACGAGGCCGCGGCCAACGCCTACGGCGACCAGAAAATGTCGTTCGGCCCGGACTATCTGATCCCCAAGCCGTTCGACCGCCGCCTGATCCTGAAAATCGCGCCGGCGGTGGCGCAGGCGGCGATGGCGAGCGGCGTGGCCACGCGTCCCATCGCCGATTTCGACGCCTATTCCGAGCGGCTCAAATCCTTCGTCTTCCGCTCCGGGCTGGTGATGAAGCCGGTGTTCGACCGCGCCCGCGAAGACCCGCGCCGCGTGGTCTATGCCGAGGGCGAGAGCCGGCACGTGCTGCACGCGGCGCAGGCGGTGCTCGACGAGGGCCTGGCGCGGCCCATTCTGATCGGGCGGCGCGCCGTGGTCGAATCGCGCCTGAAGGAACTCGATCTGCGTATCCGTCTCGGCGCCGATGTCGAGCTATGCGATCCCGAGAACGATCCCCGCTTTGGCGACTATTGGCGTCTCTATTTCTCGCTGATGGGCCGGCGGGGCGTGACCCACGAGGACGCGCGCACCACGGTGCGCACTCAGACCACCGCGATCGCCGCGCTGATGGTGCGCCGGGGCGAGGCCGACGCGATGATCTGCGGCGTGTCGGGCAGCTATGTCCGCCATCTGCAAAACATCACCGACGTGATCGGTCTGCGCCCGGGCGTGCGCAAGCCGTCCGGACTCACTCTGCTGATCCTCGACAAGGGCACGTATTTCCTGAGCGACACGCATGTGACTCCCGATCCGTCGGCCGACGAGCTGGTCGAGGCCACGCTGCTGGCCGCGGAAGAGGTGCGCCGCTTCGGCATCGTGCCGAAGGTCGCGCTGCTGTCGCACTCGAATTTCGGCAGCCGGCCCGGTCCCTCGTCCGACAAGATGCGCGCCGCCCTCGATCTGCTGCGCGAGCGCGCGCCCGACCTCGAGGTCGAGGGCGAAATGCACGGCGACGCCGCGATATCCGAGGAGATACGCCGCCGCGCCTTTCCCGACGCGCGCCTGTCGGGGACCGCCAATCTGCTGGTCATGCCGACCCTCGACTCGGCCAACATCGCCTTCAATCTGCTCAAGACGCTCGGCCAGGGCCTGTCGGTCGGTCCGATCCTGCTCGGGCCCGCCCGGCCGGCGCATATCGTGACCGAATCGGTCACCGTGCGGGGCCTAGTAAACATCACCGCCCTCGCCGTGGTCGACGCACAGATCCTGGCGCGCGAGGCCACCGCGTAGGGGAGGGCAGATGCCGACGGTGCTCGTCACCGGCGCCAATCGCGGCCTCGGGCTCGAATTCGTCCGCCAATACGCGGCCGACGGCTGGGATGCGATCGCCACCTGCCGCGAGCCGGAACGCGCGACGGCGCTTGGCAAGCTCGGCGTTGCGATTCATCGGCTCGACGTGACCGACACGGGCGCGGTCGCGGAACTCGCCGCCGCGCTCAAGGGCCGCGCCATCGATCTGCTGATCAACAATGCGGGCATCTATCCCGAGGACCGGACGACGCGCATCGGCGCGCTGGAGGAGGACGAGTGGATGCGGACGCTGCACGTGAACACGGTCGCGCCGATCCTGGTGGCGCAGGCCTTCCGCGAGCACGTGCTGGCGAGCCAGCAGCGAATCTTCGCCTTCCTGTCGAGCGGATTGGGCAGCATCGCCAATAATTCGGGCGGCGGCTATTTCTATCGCTCCAGCAAGGCGGCGCTGAACATGGCGGCACGCAGCCTCGCCGTGGATGTCGCGAAGAAGCGGGGAATCGTCGCGCTGCTGAGCCCGGGCTGGGTGCGTACCGACATGGGTGGTTCGGGCGCCGACCTTTCGCCGGAGACGAGCGTCGCCGGGCTGCGCCGCGTGATCGCCGGTCTCAAGGCCTCGGACAGCGGAAAATTCCTCACCCATTCCGGAAAGTCCCTGCCCTGGTAGATGGGCAGCAATGGACAAGAGTTCTGCGTAATTTCCTCTACCGAGCTCAAATGATAGACTCGTGAAGGATAAAGGAAATTTCTCGGGACTCCGGGCGGCGCAAGCGGAATATTGTGTGCAAGATTGCGTGTGATGCCCGCGGACGCCAAGGTGTGATGACCGTCATTGCCATGCCTTCCGATTTCTTATATGCGATGAGTGGGGGCGTGTGTGCCGCGATGAGAGCGGGTGTGTGATGGCCAATGTTCCCGAGATGATCGACGTCCCGAACGCGCTGAAGAGCAAGGTGTCGTACGGGCCCGACGGCGTGGATGCCGCGACCATCGAGCGGGCCGAGCAGATCATCGCCGGAATGCAGGACCAGTATCTTGTTTGGGTCCAGGAGGACCTGCGCAAGATTCAGGCCGGCTACGACAAGGTTCGGGCGATGCCGGTCGAGGACCGTAAGGACTCGATCCGCTACGTGTTCGATGTCGCGCACGACATGAAGGGGCAGGGCGGCAGCTTCGGCTTTCCCCTGATGACCAACGTCGCCAACAATCTGTGCCGGTTCATCGAGACCCGGCCGCAATTCGGCAATGCCGAGATGGACGCGATCCGCGTCCATATCGACGTGCTGCGGCTGATCATGGCCGAGGGCATCACCGGCGACGGCGGCCCGCGCGGCGAGAAGCTGATGCGCGGCCTCGAACTGGTCGTCGAGAAATTCGCCAAATAGGCCGGCCCGTCGCTCAGGACGGGCGCCGATCCTCGTAGAGCGCGTCGAGTTCCGCGCCGTAGCGGCGCAAAATCACGTGCCGGCGTATCTTGAGCGTCGGCGTGCTCATCTCGTTGGCGACCGAGAACGGCTCGGCGGTGAGGGCGAAGCGCCGCACCTTCTCGATCGGCGAAAGATCGCGATTCACCCGCTCGACCACCTCGGCCATGTGGCGGCGGAAATCCGGGTCGCCGATCAGCTCGGCAAGCGACGTGGGCTTGCCCCGCGCCGCTGCCCAGGCTTGCGCGCGATCCGCGTCCGGCACCAGCAACGCGACCAGGTGCGGCCTGCGATCGCCGTACGCCATCGCCTGCGCGATCTCGGGTTGGAGCGTCAGAAATCCCTCCACCCGCTGCGGCGAGACATTGTCGCCGCCCGAATTGACGATGATGTCCTTCTTGCGGTCGGTGATGCGGATGCGTCCGTTCTCGTCGATGGTCCCGATATCCCCCGTGTGCAGCCAGCCATCGCGGATCGCCTGCGCCGTGCTGTCGGGATCGTTCCAATAGCCCAGCATCACCGACTCGCCGCGGACCAGGATTTCGCCGTCTTCCGCGATGCGCACCTCGGTATCGACGAGCGGCGGGCCGACCGTGCGCAGATCCATCGGGTCGGGCAGGTTGACGCTGATCACCGGCGCGGCTTCGGTCTGGCCGTAGCCCTGCAGCAGGCGCACGCCGAGCGCGGTGAAGAACAGACCGACGTCGTAATTGAGGGGCGCACCGCCGGAGACCATCGCCTTGAGCCGGCCGCCGAACCGCTTGGCGACCTTGCGGCGCACCAGCAGGTCGAGCGCCCAATTTTCGATGCGCCGAACGAAGCCCAACGAGGCAGGCGCCTCGTAGCGCCTGGCGCCCAGCTCGACCGCGCGGCGGAACAGCTTCGCCCGCCGTCCGCCGGCCCGTTCCACGCCGAGCAGGATTCGGCTGCGCATCACCTCGTAGAGGCGGGGCACCGCGGTCATGATGGTGGGGTGCACTTCGCCCATGTTGGCGGCAAGCTGATCGATTCCTTCCGCGTAGTAGACCTGCGCGCCGATGGAGATCGGGAAGAACTGGCCGGCGGTGTGCTCGTAGGAATGCGACAGCGGCAGGAAGCTCAGGAACACCTCGTCGTCGAGGCCGAGCCGGAGAAGCACCTGGCGCGCGCCCTTGCAATTGGCGAGGATCGCGCCGTGGCTCAGCATCACGCCCTTCGGGGTCCCGCCGGTTCCCGACGTATAGATGATGCAGGCGAGATCGCCGCGCTTGGCGGCCGCGACCCGCGCCGCCACCTGGTCGGGATATTCGGAGCCTTTGGCCAGCAGCTCCGCCCAGTCGTGCAAATCGACGCCGGGATTCTGCGTAAGCCCCTCGGTCTCCATCGCCACCACCAGCGGCGGATGGGCGGCCTGCACCGCGGCGACCATGACCCGCTCGGCCAGCGCCCGCGTCGAAGCGATGGCGAAGCGCGCGCCCGAATTGTTCAGCAGGTGCAGATGGTCGGCCACCGTGTTGGTGATGTAGGCGGGAACGGTGACGCCGCCCGCGGCCATCGTGCCGAGATCGGCAATCGCCCATTCGGGCCGGTTCTCCGAGACCAGCAGAACCCGATCACCCGGTTCGAGCCCCAGCGCGCGCAGACCGCGCGCGACGAGGTTCGCCTGGCGCGCGCCATCGCGCCAACTCAGCGCCGCCCAGACCCCGTCGCGCTTGCGCCAGAGCAGCGGGCGATCGCCGAACCGCTCGGCCTGGGCGAAGAACATCGCCGGCAGGCTGGTCTGCGCGCCATAATCGACGGACCTGTCCGTCTCCCCCTCCCCTGTCCGGGAGCCGCAACTGGGCGAGCTCCCCGGTCGGCTATTGTGCCGCCGCCGCCATCCTGCGATGGTCCTGTTGAAGCCAGTCTACGATTCCCGCGCGCTCGGAGGAATCCCGGATGTTGGAAACGGCCGCCCCGCCCACGGCGCCCGATCTTGGCCCATTGCCGGAATGGGACTTGCGCGATCTGTACCCGGCCCCGGAATCCCCAGTGCTGGAGACCGATCTCGCGGTGGCCGACAGGGCGGCGCAGTCGTTCCAGGAGCGGCTGCGCGGCCGACTCGCCACCCTGTCCGGGGACGAACTCGGCGCGGCCATCGCCGAATACGAGCGCATCACCGAAACGCTGAATCGCGCGCTCAGCTACGCTCAGCTTCGCTACGCGGCGAACGTCGCCGACCCGGAGACCGGGCGCTTCCATCAGACCATCCAGGAGCGCGCGACCGCCATTTCCACCCGCACGCTGTTCTTCACCCTCGAACTCAATCGCCTGGAGACCGACGCGCTCGAAGCCAAGCTCGCATCGCCCGCCGCGGCGCGCTACCGCCCTTGGCTGCGCGATCTGCGGGTGTTCCGCGACCATCAGCTTTCCGACGAGATCGAGGAGCTGCTGCACGAGCGCGAGGTGGCGGGACGCGCGGCCTGGACCCGTCTGTTCGACGAGATCATGGCCGATCTGCGGTTTCCGGTGGACGGGCGCGACCTGACTTCGGCCGAAGCGCTGCATCTGATGGGCGAGAAGGATGCCCGACTGCGGCGCGCCGCCGCCAAGTCGATCGGCGCGGTGCTCGGCGCGAATCTGCGGCGCTTCGCCCTGATCACCAACACGCTCGCCAAGGAAAAGGAGATCGACGACAAGTGGCGGCACTATCCGCGCCCCACCTCGTTCCGCAATCTCGCCAACCAGGTCGAGGACGAGGTCGTCGACGCGCTGGTCGCCGCCGTGCGCGATTCGTATCCGCGCCTCGCGCATCGCTACTACGCTCTCAAGGCGCGCTGGCTCGGCGTGGCCCGGCTCGACTATTGGGACCGCAATGCGCCGCTGCCCGAAGCCGACGACCGGCACATCCCGTGGCCGCAGGCGCGCGACATCGTGCTCGGCGCCTATCGCGCCTTCGCCCCCGAGATGGCCGAAGTCGGCGGGCGCTTCTTTT
>JASHSH010000345.1 GCA_030040955.1 Rhodospirillales bacterium | reverse complement strand
CGCGTTCGTTGTAGTCCTGGGCCTGATCGCTATGGCCGCGCCGATATGGCGCCGGTTCGGCGGCGGCATGCTGATGACCGCGGCCGGCTCCCGCGGCCGCCAGCCGCGGCTAGCTGTCATTGATGCTACCCCGGTTGATGGAAGACGGCGCTTGGTGTTGATTCGGCGGGACAATACCGAACACCTGCTGATGATCGGCGGCCCCACCGACATCGTGGTCGAGCCGAATATTACGCGCGGCGGGAACGCCGGATCGAGGGAGGCGCGGCCGTTGCCGACCGGCGATCTTCCGCTTCGGCCAGATGCGCCCGCATGGTCCCCGCTCGGCGAGATACCGCGGGCGGCTCGCGTGGCCGATGCGGTGGATCCGGTCCGCATTGAGCCGGCCCCGCGTTCCGAAGCGCTGCGGCAGGAACCCCGCGCGGAATCGCTGCGGCCAGAGACCGTACGTCCCGAGCTGAAGCGTCCCGATGCGGTGGTCCCGGAAGCCATGCATCCCGACCCGGACGGACCAGATGATGTTCGCCCAGAAGCGGCACGGCAGGACACCGGACGTCAGGAGTCTCTACGCCTGGAACTTCGGCAAGAGGCCGTGCGGCGGGAAGCTGCCAGGCAGGAAGCAGCTGCTAGGCAGGAGAGCGTGCGGCAAGAAACCATTCGCGGGGAAGAGCCGCGTATGGATCCCGTTCCGCCCGAATTACCTCGTTCGGCACGCGAGCGGATCGTGGCTGATCCGGCGCGCAGGAGTCGCGCCGAACCGGCTTTGCGTTCAGCGCCCCAGCCGGATGCGATCGAGCAAAGCCGCCCGGATTTCGATGAGGAGCTCACTCGGGCGATGAACTTTCGCGAGCAGACGCCGCACGTCGTGGAGGCGCCGGATCCGAGACGCCTCGCGGCCGCGGCGCCTGCCCACCAGCCGATTTCCCGAAGTCCGGCGGCTGCATCCTTGGAGGCGATGCCGGCGAGCCCGGAGGCGAGACGCGCTCCAGCCGCGCCGAGTGCCCATGAACCAGATTTACCGGCGCCCACACCGCCGCAGCGGATAAGTCCTCCGATAGCGCCCCGTGAATCGGCATTCCAATCGACCGGTGTAATCCGGGAAAGTCCACAACCCCGGGCAGCACCCCCGCGCCCATCTCAGGCCGACGAGAATAATCTCGCCGAAATGGCTCAGCGATTGGAGGTTGCTTTGCGTCGGCCGACCAAGCCGGTCGATGCCCAGGCAGCAGTGTCGCCAGCACGCCCGATGGTCGCTCGCGTCGAACCCTCCGCTCCACCGGCCCGTCCGGCAGCGCCGCAGTCGCCGACCACGTCCGCTCCTCCGGCCGCTGTGCCGGCGCCCGGCGCGCGGTCCTCTCAGCTGGCCCCGGTCAGCGATTTGCGCGCCGACGCGCGGATCCGCCCGGTACCGGAAACGCCTCCTCCATTTGAAAGTCTTGAGGAAGAAATGGCGAACCTGCTCGGCCGGGCGTCGGGAAAGACGTGACGCAGGCGCTGATCGGTTGCCGCGTTCGTCTCGCGACGGTGGCAGCCGGTGTAGCAATTCCGGCGATTCTTGCGACGGTGCTTTCGACGTTTTGGTCGACTTGGGCTTTTGCCCAGGACATCAGCATCAATTTCGGCGGTGGGGCGGGGGGACCGGGAGGCGGGCTCACTGAGCGCGTCCTGCAACTCATCGCCCTGATGACGGTGCTGTCGCTCGCACCCTCGATCCTGGTGATGGTGACGTCGTTCACCCGTATCGTCGTGGTCCTGTCGCTGTTGCGCACCGCGCTTGGCACGGCAACCGCGCCGCCCAACACGGTTATCATTTCGCTCGCCCTGTTTCTCACCGCCTTCGTCATGGGGCCAGCCTTCGAACGCGCCTACGATCTCGGCATCAAGCCTCTGGTCAACAACGAGATTACGGCCGAGCAGGCGTTCGATCGTGCCGCCGATCCGTTCCGCGCCTTCATGCTCAAGAATGTCCGCGAAAAGGACCTCAAACTGTTCGTCGACATGTCCGGGGAACCGGCCCCGACGCAGCCCGACGACCTGTCGCTACGCGTGCTGGTGCCGGCCTTCATGATCTCGGAGCTGCGGCGCGCCTTCGAGATCGGGTTCCTGCTGTTCCTTCCCTTCCTGGTCATCGATCTCGTGGTCGCATCGGTGCTGATGTCGATGGGCATGATGATGCTGCCCCCGGTAGTCGTGTCATTGCCATTCAAGCTGATCTTCTTCGTGCTGGTGGATGGTTGGAGCCTCGTCGCCGGCAGTCTGGTACAGAGCTACGGAAAGTGACGACCTCTCCGCGTGAGCGCGGCCGGGCGTCGGAGGTCGCGACGCCGCGAGCATGGCAGCGGATGCTGTCCGGGCGCCGGCTCGATCTGCTCGATCCGTCTCCGCTCGACATCGAAATCGAGGATATCGCCCACGGTCTTGCCCGCGTGGCGCGATGGAACGGCCAGACAAAGGGCGACCACATCTTCTCGGTGGCGCAGCACACGCTGCTGGTGGAGGAAATCGCGCGTCACCGCGGCGGACCGCCCGATCGACGCCTCGGCCTCGCATTGTTGCTCCACGATGCGCCCGAATACGTGATCGGCGATATGATTTCGCCGTTCAAGGCGGTGATTGGTGACTCCTATCGCGGCGTTGAGCGACGGCTGCTCACCGCAATCCATCTGCGGTTCGGGCTTCCGCCCGAATTGCCGGGAGGGGTCGTCGGCATCGTCAAAGCCGCCGACCGCGGTGCTGCCTTTCTCGAAGCAACGCTGCTGGCTGGGTTCGCCGTCGCGGAGGCGCGGCGCTTGTTCGGGGCGCGACCGGCGTTGCCGGCGGCCGCCGAACCGGATTTTCTTAACCCCTGGCCGGTCGAGACCGCGCAGCGCCGGTTCTTGGAACGCTTCGCCGCCATCTCGGAGCAATGAAAAGCCATGGCCGAGAGAGACAACTTGGTGCTGGCCTATCGCATCCTCGCCGCTCATGGCGTCGTCGATGCCTATGGGCATGTGAGCCTGCGCACTGCGGCGAACCCACATCGCTATCTGCTCGCGCGCGCCATGGCACCAGAGCTTGTGACCGCCGATGATATTCTCGAATTCGATCTCGACAGCAACCCGATCCACGACACCGGAGCGGCGCTTTATCTCGAACGCTACATCCACGGCGAGATTTTCAAGCACCGGGCGGACGTGAACGCCGTGGTGCATAACCATTCGCCGTCGGTCATTCCGTTCGGCGTGACGACCGTACCGCTGCGGCCGCTGTTCAACACCGGGGCCTTCATCGGCGACGGTGTGCCGACCTTCGAAATCCGCGATTTCCAGGAGAGCGGCGACATCATCGTCAAGACGCCCCATCTCGGCCACGCGCTGGCGGCGACGCTTGGCGCGAAACCGGCGGCGCTGATGCGCGGGCATGGCGCCGTTGTGGTCGGCGACAGCCTGATGCTTGCGGTGGTGCGTAGTGTCTATCTTGAACTGTCAGCGAAGCTGCAGATGCAGGCCATGCTGATCGCCGGTCCGGGCGGGCCGATCGTCTATCTTGACGAGCGCGAAGTCGAAGCGACCGGCGGTCGCCAAGCCTCCGCTGGTACCTGGAAGCGTACTTGGGATCTATGGTGCATCAAAGCGCGGGCGCAGATCGAGGCGGAGGAGAAGGCGAAGCGGCGGCGCCAGCGATAGCATGGCTTGCGTGAAGCATCGTTTGGGCGAACCTTCCTGGCGGACGCAGCTTTTCTCTTGCGGTCGAAGTGACGAGTGGGGGATTATCCGCCCAATTGGCGTGTGGAGTGTTCGTGGACAACATCCTGGACTGGTTACCGACGCGCCCGCAGCAGCCGCTTGTCCGTTACGGAATAACAACAATCATTGTTTCGGCGGGCTGCGCGATCCAGTTCGCGCTCGCGGCCTATACGGGCCTGCCCGGATTTTCCGTGCTCCTGGTAGCGGTGTTCGTTTGCGGGTTGGCCTTTGACCGTGGCACTGGCGTTTACGGGACCATTTTGGCTTCCATATCATCTTACCTCGTCATCCGGGCATGGTTTCCCATCGTCTATGCTCCGGCGGTCGGAATTTTGTTTGTGGCG
>JASHSH010000344.1 GCA_030040955.1 Rhodospirillales bacterium | reverse complement strand
CGGCCATCGAGCGGCCGACCAGGGCCTTGGTCCCGGCCTGCGCGGCGGCGGCGGCGGTGGCGGCCACCGCCGCGCCCGGGTCGGAGGGCCCGAAGCCGCCGGTCGGCGTCACCGCGTCGATGCCGATCTCATCGCCGACCGCGAGCAGCACGGCGCGGTGCATCGTGTTCTCGAGCTCGCGCACATTGCCGCGCCAGGGATGGCCGAGCAGCTTCTGCTTGGCTGCCTGCGACAGCGGCCGCTCGGGCAGGCCGTTCATGGCGGCGAACTTGCGGGCGAAATGCTCGGCCAGCAGCTCGATGTCGGCCGGACGCTCGCGCAGCGGCGGCAGATGCAGATTGACGACATTGAGGCGGAAGAAGAGGTCGTCGCGGAACTTGCCCTTCTTCACCTCGTCGGCCATGTCGCGGTTCGAGGTGGCGATGATGCGCACGTCGACCTTGACCGGGCTGCCGCCGCCGAGCCGGTCGATCTCCTTCTCCTGGATGGCGCGCAGCAACTTGGCTTGCAGCCGCGGGTCCATCTCGGAAATCTCGTCGAGCAGCAGCGTGCCGCCTTGCGCCTCCTCGAACTTGCCCAATCGCCGCGCCACCGCGCCGGTGAAGGCGCCCTTCTCGTGGCCGAACAGCTCGGATTCGAGCAGCGTCTCCGGGATCGCCGCGCAGTTCACCGCGACGAAGCGGCGCTGGGCGCGCCGGCTGCGGTTATGGATGAGGCGGGCGACCAGCTCCTTGCCGGTGCCGGATTCGCCGGTCAGGAACAGGCTGGCGTCGCTCTTCGCCACCTGCTCGGCGGTGCGCAGCAGCTGGGTCATCGCCGGATCGCGCGAGACGATCGCGTGATCTTCCTCGGTGACGGCGGCGAGCACGGCGGCGATCAGCGCGGCCTCGGGCGGCAGCGGGATGTATTCGCGGGCGCCGGCCTTGATCGCGCGCACCGCGGCGTTGGCGTCGGTGCCGATGCCGCAGGCGACCACCGGGACGTTGATGCGCTCGGCGGCGAGCGAGTCGACCAGCTTGCGCACGTCGTAGGCGACGTCGACCATGACCAGGTCGGCGCCGTGCCCGGCGCGCAGCGCGTCCAGCCCGGCCTCGACCGAGTCGACGTTGGCGACGCGCGCGCCCTGGCTCATGGCGATCCGGCTGGCCGCGCCGACCTGCCCGTCGAGGGTGCCGATGATGAGGAGTTGCATGGCCCCGGCTCCCGCGCGCTCAGCCGCGATCGGTCTTGATGATTTCGGTCATCGTCACGCCGAGCCGGTCCTCGACCACCACCACCTCGCCGCGCGCGACCAGGCGGTTGTTGACGTAGATGTCGATCGCTTCGCCGACCTTGCGGTCGAGCTCGACCACCGCGCCGCGGCCCAGTTTGAGCAGCTGGTTGACCTGCATGTGCGCCTTGCCGAGCACGGCGGAGACCTGGACCGGGATGTCGTAGACCGTTTCCAGGTCGCGGGCCGAATGCGGACCTTCCTGCTCGCCCTCGGGCGGCGGCGTCGCCGGCTTCTCCTCCTCGGAATTCAGTTCGGCGAGATCGAGATTGTCGGCCATCGCATACTCCTGGCGGGCGGTCAGTTCGGCTTCGCCGGCTTGGCGGCGGAGAGGTCGTCGGCGGCGCGGGCGATGATCGCATCGATCTGCGCCCAGATCTGGGACTGGTCGCGGTCGGCGCCGCCGCCGCCCCATTCGACGCGGCAGTCGCCGGGGGCGAGCGCGGGATCGGGCGCGAACAGCAGCTTGCCCTCGAACTCGGCCTCGGCGGCGATGCGCTGCGCGACGGCCTTGATCTCGTCGATCGATCCGGGCGCCACGCGCACGGTGATGCGCGCCTCGGCGTCGATCTGGGCGAGGCAGGCGGCGATCACCCCGCCGATCTCCTCGGTGCCGTGCAGCCGCGCGAGCTCGGGATGCAGCTTGCGCACCGCGGCGATGGCGAGCTCGACCGCGTTCTTGAGCATCTCCTCGTGCGCGGTGCGCTGGGCCACGGCGACGTCGCGCAGCCCGACGGCGAGCGCCCGCAGCGCGTCGGCCTGGATGCGGTGGGTGGTCGCCTCGGCCTCGCGGAATCCGGCGGCGCGGCCCTCGGCCTGCGCCCGCTTGCGCGCCTGGTCGAGCTCGGCCTGGCTGTAGCTGGGCGGCGGCGGCGGGGGCGGCGGCGCCTCGACCTCCGGCTCGGGCGCCGGGGCGGCCGCCGACGGCGGCTCCGGCTCGTCGAAGCTGAGATCGAAGGTGAACTTGCGCAGCACCGACATCGATCAATACACCAGCTCGTCTTCCTCGCGGCCCTCGGAGATCACGATCTGGCCGCTGGCCGACAGTTCCTTGGCCATCTGCACCACCATGCCCTGCGCCTGATCGACGTCGCGCAGGCGCACCGGGCCGAGCGAATCCATGTCCTCGCGCAGCATCTTGCCGGCGCGTTCCGACATGTTCTTGAAGAACAGCTCCTTGATCGTGTCGGACGCGCCCTTGAGCGCGAGCGCGAGCTTGTCCTTCTCGATGCTGCGCAGCAGGGTCTGGATGCCGGCCATGTCGATGCGCACCAGATCCTCGAAGGTGAACATCAGCTGCTTGATGTGCTCCGCCGATTCGCGGTTGCGTTCCTCGAGCGCGCTCATGAAGCGGTTCTCGGCGTTGCGGTCGAGATTGTTGAAGATGTCGGCCATCATTTCGTGCGCGTCGCGCCGCGCGGTGCGCGCCAGGTTCGACATGAACTCGGTGCGCAGCGTCTTTTCGACGCCGTCGAGGATTTCCTTCTGCACCGCCTCCATGCGCAGCATGCGCATGATGACTTCCATGGCGAAGTTCTCGGGCAGCAGCGACAGCACGCGGGCGGCGTGGTCGGGCTTCACCTTGGCGAGCACCACGGCGACGGTCTGCGGGTATTCGTTCTTCAGATAGTTGGCGAGCACCGCCTCGTTCACATTGCCGAGCTTGTCCCACATGGTGCGGCCGGCGGGACCGCGGATTTCCTCCATGATGGTGTCGACCCGGTCCTTCGACAGGGTCTTGAGCAGGAGGCGCTCGGTGCTCTCGAACGAGCCCACCAGCGAGCCGGTGGACGAAATCTGGTCGGCGAACTCGACGAACAGCCGCTCGACCAGGTTGGCGTTCACCGTGCCCAGATTCGCCATGGTCTGGGAGATTTCCTTGATCTCCTCGTCGTCCATCATGGCGAACAGCTTGGACGAGTGCTCCTCGCCGAGGGACAGCATCAGGATGGCCGCCTTTTGCGGCCCGGAAATGCTGCGATAGTCTTCCTTCACCCGCGCCATGGCCCGACCCCGTCAGTCCGTGTACATCCAGGCGCGGATGATCGACAGCGCCTGCTCGGGATGCTTCTCCACGATCTCGCCGATCTTGCGGATCGAGGAAGCCTTCACCCGCCCCTCCACCTTCTCGATGTCGATCAGCTCGTCGACCGATTCGAGCTCCTCGGGCAGCATACCCGCGACCGGGGTCGGCGGTCCACCGGCCGCGGCCATCGCCGGACCGCCGAGCAGGCGGCGCTCGGCGGCGCTCGCCTGCGCCGCCATGGTCTCCACCGCGCGGCTGACCAGCGGGCGCAGAACCAGGAGCAGGAACAGGATGGCGACGACCGACAGGCCCAGGTCGGAGGCGACCTTCTCGATGAAGTCGCGGTCGAAGCCGAACAGCTTGAACTCGGCCGCCTCGACCTCGGGAACCTCGTGCCCGGCGAAGGGCAGGTTGGTGACCTCGACATGGTCGCCGCGCTTCTCGTCGTAGCCGACGGCCGAGCGCACCAGCGCGGTGAGCGATTCCATTTCCTTCTGGTCGCGCGGCTTGTAGGTGTTGGTCTTGGCGCCCTGCGCCGGCGCGCTCCAATCGCCGTCGACCAGCACGGCGACGCTCAAGCGCTTGACCGCGCCCATCTCCTTGACCTGGTTGCGCACGGTCTTGGAGATTTCGTAGTTCACCGTGTCCTGGTTGCGATTCTCCTTCGACAGGCTGCGCGCGCCCGGATTGCTCTGGCCGGCGTCGGGCAGATTCTGCTGGACGCTGACCGAGGAATTCTCCTGGTCCTGGGTCTGATTCGATTCGTCCGTGGTGACCTCGGAGCGCACCACCTTGGTGTCGGGATCGTAGATTTCCTGGGTCGTGGAGCTGTGGTCGAAGTCCATGTCCACGGTGACCTCGGCGCGCACCTTGTCGGGTCCGAGCGAACGCTCGACCAGATCCTCGACCGTGCGTTGCAGCCGCTGCTCGGTGGAGAGCTTCATGTCCTCGGCCGTCTCCACCGCCGCCTCCTGGTCGCTCTCGGTGCCCCGCGCGAGCAGGGTGCCCTTGTCGTCGACGATGGAGATACGCTGGGGCTTGAGTTTGGGCACGGCCGCGGCCACAAGATGTTGTATGGCAAGGACCTGGCCGCGCTCCAGGCGCCGGGCACCGTCCATCTTGAGCACGATCGAGGCCGAGGGTTCCTCGACCTCGCGGGTGAACACCTCGCGGCGCGGCAGGACCAGGTGGACGCGGGCCGACTTCACCCCCTCGATCGAGCGGATGGTACGGGCCAGTTCGCCCTCCATGGCGCGCAGCAGGTTCACGTTCTGCATGAAGCTGGTCGAGCCCAGCGTGTCGGTCTTGTCGAACAGCTCGTAGCCGGGCGCGATCGAGCCGCCGGCGGGCAGCTGCTGCTCGGCCATGTGGACGCGCAGCGACAGCTTCTGGTCGGCGGGCACCCACACCTCGGTGCCGCCGGCGCGCAGCTCGTAGGTCACCTTCTGATTGTCGAGCTCCTTGACGATCATGTTGGCGTCGGTGAGGTCGAGATCGCCGTACAGCATCTCGAGCGGCGGCGAGGACATGCGGGCGAGGACGTAAATCAGGAAGGCCAGCGCGGCGACGCCGCCGCCGGCGATCGCGGTCAGCCGCATCGTGCCCAGATTGCGAATCGACTGGAGAATTGCGCCCACGAACCGTCCCCCGTTCCTTGCGCGCAGAAGGGCCGCGCGGGATTGTCCGAACGCTGCAACGGTATGGGGCGAAGGTGAAGGAGAAGTTAACGACTGGGCAATTATTGCCGAGTCCGCATCCCCATGGCGGAGAAGGAAAAAAGACCCCGGGCGCTGAGCGCCCGGGGCCCGGTCGGCGAAATCGTTAACGCCGCCCGACTATTGCGGGATGACGTTGATCAGATCCGACAGCATCTGGTCGGTGGTGGTGATGATCTTAGCCGCGGCCGAGTATGCGCGCTGCACCGTGATCATCTGGGTGAATTCGGTGCCCAGGTCCACGGTCGAGGCTTCCAGCGAGGATTCGGAAATGGTGCCCGAACCCGCATTGCCGGCGGTTTGCAGCGTATAGCTGCCCGAGGTGGTGGTGTCGACATAGACGTTGCCGGATTCCGACTGCAACCCGTCCGGATTGGGGAAGGTGGCGAGCGGGATCTGGAACACCGGCTCCCGAACGCCGTTGCTGAACAGCGCCGTGACCACGCCGTTGGAACCGATCGAGACGCCCGAGAAGCTGCCAAACTGGGCGCCGTCCTGGTTGACGAAGTTGACCTGAATGTCGTTGTCGGAGCTGTCGCTGAGCTGGGTCACGCCGTTCGATTCGTTCAGCGAGCCCAGGTTCAGGGTGATCTCCGGCTTGGTCACCGCGTTGCCGGAGGCGGTGTCCTGGTTCTCGGCGCCATCGGCCCAGTACAACTGCATCGTGGTCGGGATGATCGAGGACGGCGTGCCATCGCCGTTGAAGGTCATCGCCGCGCCCTGCGAATCCGCGATGTAAGTCGCGGTCTGGCCGAGCATCTGGGTATTGGCGAGCACGCTCGCGTCGGTGCCGTTCTGCCACATGATGTCGCCGGCCACGCCGCCATTGTTGGCGTAGATCGCGACCGGAGTGGCCCCGGAGGACAAATCCACCGTCGCCGCGTCGCCGCTGTCCACCTTGGCGGTGACGCCGGAGAGCGCGGTCGAGCCCAGTCCGGTGATGGCGTCGACCGTGTTCTGCGCGGCCTGCGTCGCGTTGACCGCGCCGAACTGCAAGGCGGTGGTGCCGTCCCCGTTCGCCGCCGATCCGAAGGTGGACCAGGTGGTGTCGGTGGCGGTGCCGTTCAGGTCGGCGGTGACATTGAACACCTGGGTCGTCGAATCGAAGGTCACCGTGTTGGTGCCGGTGGTGTTGGTGGCGGTGAGCCCGGTGAGGAACGAGCTGGTATTGGGATCGGCCGCGAGCTGGGTGACCGCGGAGGCGATATTGGCCGCCAGATTGTCGACATCCCCCGCCACCGCGCTGCCCGCCGGCACCGACGTGTTCGGCAAGTTCAAAGGCGAGCTCGGCGTGATCGTGCCGCCGGTCTGCGCGTTGATCACCGAAGTGATCTGGCCCGCCTCGATCTGCGAATAGGGAATCTCGATCTGATCGCCCTTGGGTCCGATCACCAGATCGTTGCCGGTAGCGCCGCTCGGGGTCGTGTTGATGGTCAGCGCGTCCGAGGTCGCCACCGGCTGATAGGTGAGCGAAATCGGCGTGAAGGGCGGGGACGAGTTCTCGTCGGTGGTGACGCCGGTGGCCGAATCGGTGGTCGAGAAGACCTGCCCGCTGGTGATCTGCGACCACGGAATTTCCGTGGTGCCGATCTGCAGCGAGCCCTGCGGCGTCACGCTCTCGGCGTTCGCGCCGGAGGTGCCGTCCAGCCAGGTGGTGCCCGACGTGGTGGCCGGTACGGTCGAGAGCGTCGAGGTGGTCGAGCCCAGAATCACCTGCCCGTTCGCGTTTGAGGTGGCGGCCACGTCGGCCATGCCCGAACTCGGGGTTTGGGCCAGTTCGTTGATGACCGCGGCCGCGTTCTCCGCCAACTCGCCGGCGGTGGTGGCGCCGGGATTGGGAATATCCACCGAGACCGTGGCGCCGTTCAGCGTCACGTCGATCGGGCTCGTGGCGCTGCTCAACCCGGTCGCGCCCCACGGGATCGACAGCGAGGCGGTCGTCGTCGAGCCGGTCGAGATGGTCATCGTCAGGTTGCCGGTGGGCGGCGTCGCGGTGACGTCGAACGTGTTCACGCCCGAGGTCGAGGGCGGCGTGTCGACGGTGAAGTTGGTCGCCTCCGTATCGATATCGGACTGGGTGAAGCCGCTGTTGATCGCCTCCACGGTGAAGATGCCCGCGGTCGCGTTCGGCCCGGTGGTGGTGGCGCCGCTGCCGATGCCGGTGCCCGATTCCAGGATCGAGCTGCCCAGCCCGATCACCGCCGGCGAGCTGCCAACCGCCGGCGTGCTCTGCACCGCGCTGCAATTCACGGTGACCGCGGCCGCGCCCGGCTGTTGCTCGATCTCCAGGTCGGACCCGTTGGCGACGAAGCGCTCGCCGCCGGTGGACACGCCGCCCAGCAACACCTGCGAGATGTTGAAGGTGTTATTCTGCGTCGGCGTGTTGGCCGCGGACTGGAGCGCGTCCTGCACCGCGGTGGCGACGCCCGCCGTGTCGGTCACGTCGGCCAGGTTGACGCCGATCACGTAGGGATTGGACGCGGTGCCGACGGCGGTGCCGGTGTCCGTGGTCGGATCCTGGGTGAAGCCCTGGACCTGGGAATTGTAGAACTGCACCTGCACATAGGTCGGGCTGGTGTTGGTTCCGACCGTGCTGCTCAAGGTGAACTGCGAGCCGAGCGGTGGGATCGACTGGAACTCGAGCTGTCCGGCCGAGGAATAGATCTGGGTGGTGCCGGTGGCCGAGGTGCTGGTCAGGTTGACCACCGCCGCGCCCTGGGGCGGGGTCGCCGTCAACGACCAGGAGTTGGCGGCGATCTTGGTCCATTGCAGCTGCACGTTCGACGAATCGCCGAGCGAGTTGTAGACCAGCGCATCGGAATCGTACAAGCCGCCGGTCGGGTCCGAAGGATTGTAAATCGGCGCGCCCGCCGGCAGGTTCAGGCCCAGGCTGATGTTGGACGTGGCCTCGGCGGTGCCGCCGAGATCGTTCAGGTTGAGCGGCTGCAAGTCGGTGTCGCTGACGATGTTCTGGTTGATGTACTGCGTGGTGCCGTCGGCGTTCTTGTAGGCCTTCATGTACACCGTGCCGTTGATCGTCTCCTCGGTCGGAAGCGCGGCGGCGGTGTTGTCGGTGGGGGTCAGCGGCCAGCCCATCAGATAGTAGCCGGCGGTGTTGACCAGGTAGCCGTTCTGATTGGTGGTGAACGAGCCGGCGCGGGTGTAGGCGAATTCGCCGCCATCGATCGAGGGATCGGCCGAGGAGTTGACGATGAAGAAACCCTGGCCGGAGATCGCCATGTCGGTCGAGGAGCTGGTCGCCTGGAGCAGGCCCTGCACGTTGATGGCCGCGCGCGGCGCGGATTCCACGCCGCCCGGCGAATACTCGGTCAGCGACACCTGCTGGGTCACCAGGGTGTTGAAATTGACGTCGGTGCCCTTGTAACCGACCGTGTTGATGTTGCTGACGTTGTCGGCGATGGCGCCCATCGCGCTCGACTCGGCGGCGAGGCCCGAAACACCCGAATACAACGCGCCGTACAAGCTCATTTCAGCCTCCTGAAGTCAATCCGCCGGACCGCTTCCGTCACGGCGGACCATTCTACGAACTGGTGCTCGAAGTTCCCGACGTGCTCGAGGTTCCGCTGTTCTGCGAGTTGGTCGCGCTCTGGGCGTTTTGCAGCGCGGTGCCGATCGCGCTGGTGCTGGTCCCGCCGGTCGAGCCCGCGGCTTGGATCTCGATGATGTTGCCGAGATCGATGCCGACGCCGCCAAGCAGGACCTGGGTCTCGTTGTTGGTCGGATCGACCGCGACCGCGGTCACCGTCCCGCTCACCGCCGTGTCGAGCTGGGTGGACGATCCGTCCGACCCGACCGAGGTCACGGAAATCGAGTACGTGCCGTCCGGCTCGGTGCCGCCATCGATGTTCGCGCCGTTCCAGGTCCCGGAGTTGGTGCCCTGGGCGGAGTTGCCCGTCATGGTGTCGACGATGTTGCCGGCGCTGTCGGTGATGACGATGTTGACGCCGGTCGAGTTCGCCGGGGTCGTGTAATAGAAGGTGGAGCTGCTGTTCTGCAACGCCAGCGAACTGGAGACCGCGGTCACCGTGGTGCCGAGATAGTTGGCCGAGGAGGCCAGCGCGGCGTTGTTCTGGCTCGACATCATGGTTTCCAGATTCTGGTTGATGTCGATCTGCTGCTGGACCTGGGCGAACTCGACCAGCTGGTTGGTGAACTGCGAGGTGTCCATCGGGTCGAGCGGGTCCTGGTACTGCAGCTGCGTCGTGAGCAGCTGCAGGAAGGTGTTCATGTTGCTGGTGAGCTGCTGCTGCGAGCTCGCCGTCTGGCTTTCCGCCGTCTGCTGCGCCGTTTGGCTGGCCGTCCCCAGCGAAGAGGACGAAGAGGACGACGAGCTGCTGCCGGTCAGCGCGCTGGTGAGGGAGGAGGTGGTCATCGCCTTGCACTCCGCTTAGACGCTGATGTCGAGCCCGGCCGCGGCAGCGCCGTCCGCCGACCCCGCGCCGCTAACGCCCGCGACGGCACCGAGATCGTCATCCGAGGAATCCCCATCCGACCCGCCGTTCGACTGCTGCTGTCCGCCCTGCGCGTATTGCTGCTGCTGGCCGCCGCGCAGGTAGAAGGAGAGCGAGCTGGAATCCGCGTTCAGCCCGGCGCCGCGCAGGGCCTGCTGGAGGCCGGTCGAGTCGTTGCGCAGCATGTTGAGCGTATCGGCGCGGTCGGCGATCACGGTCGCCTTGACCGAGCCGTCCGACTGCACGTTGAGCTTGACCTCGACCCGGCCCAGGTCCTGCGGGCTGAGCTGCACCTTGATCGAGGTGGCGCCCTGCTGGAGGCCCTTCTCGATCTGCACCTTGATCTGCTCGACCGGCGAGGGGGTGCCGGTCTGGCTCGCCGCCTTCGTGTTCTGCGTCTGACTAGCCTGCTGGGTCGCGCCGGTCTGCGCCGTTCCCTGCTGGGTCTGTCCCGCCGTGGCGGGCAGGGCCGTCTGCGCGTTGGCCTGGGCGAGATTCGCGCTCGAGGCCGAAGAAGCAGCCGAGACCGAAGTCACCTGCGGCGCCGCGCTCGCCCCCTCGGCTTCCTGGATCAGGTTCTGGATCGCGGTGGTCAGGCTGGCGACGATCTGCTCGTCGTCGCTGGCCTGGCCGGAATTGGCGTCCGCCGGCGCGGCCTGCTGGCTGGCGGCGAGCTGATCGTCCTGGCCGGAATCGCCGGCGGTCTGGCCGCCGGTCTGGGTATCGGCCCCGAAGCCCGGGGTGGCGAGCACCGCCTCGGGCACCAGCGTGCTGGTGCTCTGCGCGGCGACGCCGCTCGAGTTCGAGCTCTGCACCGAAACCTGAAGATTGCTCTGCCCGCTGGACTGCGCCAGGCCGGCGGCCTGGCGGCCGGCCAGCGCGGACTGCGGCGCGAGCGAGAAGGAGCTCGACTGGGTCTGCCCGCCGGTGGAGCCGGAGCCGTTCTGCTGGGCGGCGAGCGCGGCGGCGAGCTTGAGCATCCAGCCCCCGCTGCCCTCTCCGCTCGTGTCGGGATCGCTCGCGGCCGCCTGCGACGCGGCCTGCGGATTGGCGGCCGCGGCCTGGAGCGGCGTGCTGCTCGCGCCGGTCGAGGCGGTCGGGCCGGTCGCCTGCGGCAGCTCGTCCCCGTCCTCGGCCGCTGCGATCGCCTGCGACAGGCCGGCCTGGGTGATCGGCGTCTGATTTTGGATCGATTGCACGACATAGGCCGCGACCGCCTGGGCCACGGGATCGTTGTCGTCCTGATTGTTCTGGTTCGATTTGCCGGTGGACTGCGGCGCGGCCGCGGTCGTCGCCTGCGCCGCGATCGTGGCCGGCGCGTCGTCGGTCTGGGTCTGCGGCGCGGCCGGGGCGGACGCCGTCGGCGTCGAATCGTCGTCCGCGCCGGAGGGCAGCGAGTTGCTCTGCTGGCCGGTCGGCAGGCTGGACTGGGTCTGCGTAGGCAACGTGGCCGCCTGCGTCGTGGGCAGGCTGGGCTGGGCCTGGATTGTCGGCGCGATGTCGAGCATCGACATCAGATCGCCCATGGACGAGAACAGTCCCTCCGCGTCGCCGGTGGAATAATCCTCCATCATCAGCTGGGCGAAGCTGGTCGAGCTCGAATTCTGGGCGTCCTGCGCGGCCAGGCCGTGAAGCGGCTTGGTCGCCGATGCGATCGCGTTCACATCCATGGTTCCGAACCCCGCCAAAAGGCCAATGACCGCCGTTTTCGAGCAAGCCTCATGCCAGATATCTAACGGTTTGTTTTATCTAGATTATCGTTCGAAAAATGGCCCCGATGAGCAAAACTTGCCGGGCCATTCGCGTGCCCGACCCGGCCAAAATTGCCAGGCGCGGCGGGGGTTTGGGACCATCGGTCGAGGCTTAACGAAATTCTAACCGCGCCCCTGTACTCCATGCCCAAAGCCGGAGGAGACTCCCAAGGTGAACGCGCCGGAGAAACCCACGCCGACCTCCCGATTCCACGACGGGGGCGCCGATCTCGACGGCGCCTCGATCCTGATCACCGGCGGCACCGGCTCGTTCGGCAAGCGCCTTACCCGCGAACTCGTCACCCGCTACCGGCTGCGCCGCGTCGTCATCTATTCGCGCGACGAGGCCAAGCAGGTCGACATGCAGCAGGCCTATCAGGGAGTCGACAACGGCCGCTGCCTGCGCTTCTTCATCGGCGACGTGCGCGACCAGGCCCGCCTCAAGATGGCGATGCGCGAAATCGACTATGTCGTCCACGCGGCCGCGCTCAAGCATGTCCCGGTCGCCGAATACAATCCGATGGAATGCATCCACACCAACGTGCTCGGCGCCGAGAACGTGGTCTATGCCGCGCTGGAGAACCGGGTGAAGCGGGTGGTGGCGCTGTCGACCGACAAGGCGGTCAACCCGATCAACCTGTACGGCGCGAGCAAGCTTGCCTCCGACAAGGTGTTCGTCGCGGCCAACCATCTGTCGGGCAGCGTCGGAACCAAGTTCTCGGTGGTGCGCTACGGCAATGTGGTGGGCTCGCGCGGATCGGTGGTACCCTTGTTCCAGCGTCTGCTGCGCGAGGGCGCGGCCGCGCTGCCGATCACCGACGAACGCATGACCCGGTTCTGGATCACCCTGCTCGAGGGCGTCGATTTCGTGCTCTCCAACCTGCGCCACATGCGGGGCGGCGAGATTTTCGTGCCCAGGATTCCGAGCATGCGCATGGTCGATCTGGCCAAATGCATGGCGCCGGACCTGCCGATCAAGGTGATCGGCATCCGTCCCGGCGAAAAGCTGCACGAGGCGCTGATCACGGTCGAGCAGGCGCCCTATACCCGCGCGCTGCCGGACCGTTTCATCATCGAGCCGGAGCTCGCCTTCTGGAACCGCGGCGAGATCGACCAGTTCACCCGCGCGGTGCCGGAGACCTTCACCTACACCTCCGACAACAACGACGAATGGGTTTCCCCCGAGCAGCTCCGGCGCATGGTGGCGGAAGCCTCGGCGGAGCCCGCGCACGCCTGACGGCCGGGGGAGCTCGCATGGCCGAGGCGCAACCCTTCCTGCCCTACGGCCGCCAGCAGATCGACGAGGACGATATCGCGGCGGTGGCCCGCGTCCTGCGCTCGGATTGGCTCACCGGCGGGCCGGCGGTCGACGCGTTCGAGGCGGAATTCGCCCGCATCGTCGCCGCGCCCTTCGCGGTGGCCTGCGCCAATGGCACCGCCGGGCTGCATCTCGCCGCGCTCGCCGCGCGCCTGGGAACCGGAGCCAGCGCCGTCGTGCCCGCGGTCACCTTTCTCGCCACCGCCAACTGCCTACGCTATGTCGGCGCGGAAGTGGTGTTCGCCGATGTCGATCCCGCCAGCGGTCTGCTGACCCCGGAGACATTCGAGGCCGCGCTGGCGCGCGCGCGCAAGCAAGGCGCGGCGCCGGTCAAAGCCGTGCTGCCGGTGCATCTCGGCGGCCAGACCTGCGATCTGGTCGCCATCGCCGAGATCGCGCGGCGCGAAGGCGCGATCGTGATCGAGGATGCCTGCCATGCGATCGGCACCTCCGGCGTCGGCCCGGGCGCCGAGTCCGAGCCGGTCGGCGCCTGCCGCAATTCCGCGATGGCCGTCTTCTCCTTCCATCCGGTCAAGACGGTGACCAGCGGCGAGGGCGGCATGGTCACCACCCGGGATGCCGAGCTGGCCGCGCGCCTGCGCCGCCTGCGCAGCCACGGCATGACGCGCGAAGCGGATCTATTCGAGATCGAGGCGCAGGGATTCGGCGCGGACGGCTCGCCCAATCCCTGGTACTACGAGATGGCGGAAATGGGCTTCAACTACCGCCTACCCGACATCAACTGCGCCCTCGGCCTCTCGCAGCTCGCCAAGCTGCCGCGCTTCGCCGAGCGCCGCCGCCGTCTCGCCGCGCGCTACGATTCCCTCCTCGCCCGCCTGGCGCCGGTGCTGCGCCCGGTGCTCCGTAGCCAGTGGTGCGATCCGGTGCTGCATCTCTACGCCGTCCTGATCGACTTCGCCGCCGCCGGCATCTCGCGCGGCGCGCTGATGCGCGCATTGGCCGCGCGCGGCATCGGCAGCCAGGTGCACTACATTCCGGTGCACCGCCAGCCCTATTACCGCGAACGCTACGGCACGCTCGCGCTGCCCGGCGCGGACGCCTATTACGAGCGCTGCCTGAGCCTGCCCTTCTTCCCGGCGATGACGGAAGCCGACCAGGATAGGGTGGTCGAAGCGCTCGATTCGATTCTCGCCGGCCGGGCGTGAATGATTCCGTTCCGCGACCGCGACGCGGCGATGGCCGCGCATTATTCGGGCCTCGCCAAGCGCCACGGCGATTCGCCGCGCTCGGCGCAGTGGCGCGGCTCGCGCTCGCAGGATCGGCGCATCGAGGTCCTGCTCGACATCGCCGATCTCAGCTCGGCCAAGATCCTCGATTTCGGCTGCGGCACCGCGCGGCTCTATGCGCTGCTCAGCCGGCGCTGCGAGTTCAAGGGCGAGTATGTCGGCTACGATCTGTCCGAGGGGATGCTGGCGATCGCGCGCCGGAAGTTCCCCGGGCTGCGGATCGAGAAGCGCAACATCTTCGAGTCCGAGGATTACGAGATGTTCGACTATGTCTTCGCCTCGGGCACCTTCAACAACGACCACGATGAGGCGCGGGTCTTCTTCGAGCGCGCGGTGCCGCGCCTGTTCGCCATGTGCCGCCACGGCATGGCGTTCAATGCGCTGTCCGCCTGGGCGCCGCGGCAGACCGCGCAGCTGATCTATCTCGATCCGATCCAGGTCTACGACTGGGCGCGGCGCACGATCACGCCGCTGGCCACCCTGCGGCACGACTACCGGATCGAGGACGAGGACATTCCCGAGGACTTCACGATCTATCTGCGCCGCCACGACATCCCGATCTAGGGGACATCAGCTCTTCGCGCCGGCGGCCTTCGGCTTGGCGACGAATCCCTTGGCGGTGACGTCGATGCCAAGGTCGCCCATCAGCTTCTTCTCGTGCGAGACCAGCTTGCGGGTCGCCTTCAGCGCGCTGTAGAGCGAACCCGAACTCAGCTTGTCGACGATGTCCTTGCCGACGGCGCGCGCGCTCGGCGCGGCCTTGAGATAGTCGGTGAGCAGCTCGTCGAAGGCGCGCAGATAGTTCTGCCGCGCCTCGGGGAAGATATAGGCGCATTGCAGGGCGAAATAGGCGCGCGAGGCCGGCGTGTTGGCCGAGCCCTCGACCATGATCTCCTTGCCGCGCAGAATCGCCGCGTCGTTGTGGACGAGAATCTGGGTATTGTGGCCCGAATTCTCGATCACGGCGCCGTTGATGATGATCTTGTCGCCGTGCTTGAGATCGAGCGCTAGGGGCACCTTGGCCTCGCCGGTCGGTGGGAGCGCGCGAGTGTAGACCGATGGCCGCGCCGCTCCAAGGGAGCGGGACCGGTCAACGGCTTGCACGCTCGTGCCGCGCGAGGGGATCGGCATTGCCGCCGATGCGTGCGTGATGTAATGCTCATTTACATGACCCGTTTCGGCGGCCGGCGCGACACCTACCATCACGGCAACCTCAAGGAGGAGCTGATCCGCGCCGCGCAGGAATTGATCGCCGAGCGCGGACCCTGGGGCTTCACCTTCGCCGACGCCTCGCGCGCCGCGGGCGTCAGCCCGGCCGCTCCCTATCGTCACTTCCGCGACCGCGACCAGCTGATGGCCGACATCGCCCGGCGCGGCTTCGAGCGATTCGAATCGGTCTTGCGCAAGGCCTGGGACGAAGGGCGGCCCGATCCGCTCAGCGCGTTCCAGCGCATGGGGCGGGCCTATCTCGGCTTCGCGCGCGACGAGCCGGCCTTCTACTCGGCGATGTTCGAGGCCGGAGTCGCGCTCGACTCGAACCCGGAATTGCCGCAGGCCGGCGACCGCGCCTTCGGCGCGCTGCGCGAGGCGACCGAGCAGGTGGTCGCCGCGCTGCCCAAGGGCGCCCGCCCGCCGGCCATGATGATGGCGCTGCACATCTGGTCGTTCGCGCATGGGATCGCCTCGCTGTTCGCGCGCGGCGATCGGGCGCGGCGCAGGCTGCCGATGAGCCCCGACGATCTGCTCGAAGCGGCGGTGCTGGTCTATCTGCGCGGTCTCGGCCTCGGGGCCGAGGCCCGTCCCGAGCAAAGCCAGACCCAGCGCCCCGGCCCCTGGGGCTAGCCCGAATTCGGGCCCGAATCGATCGCGCTTGACTCCCCTCGGCCAAGGGGCTAGGTATGTAAATGTGATTAACATTCACATGGGAGCTTCCCATGGGTTTCGCGGCGAGGTTGGACGATTTCGGCAGGCCGGCATGGATCGCGCTGATGGTCCTCGGCTTCATCTTTTTCTGGCCGGTGGGGCTCGCGCTCCTGGCCTTCACGATATGGAGTGGAAGAATGGGATGCTGGCATCACGGCTACGGATGGCATGACCGTTTCGCGGACCATGCCGGGCATTGGGGCGAGCGCATGCGCGACCGCGCGCAGCGCCGGGCCGAGCGCATGTTCCGCCGCGAGCAGCGGCGCCATTCGAGCGGCAACCGCGCCTTCGACGAGTATCGGATGGAGACGCTGCGACGGCTCGAGGACGAGCAGCGCGAGTTCATGGAATTCCTCGACCGGCTGCGCATGGCCAAGGACAAGGCCGAGTTCGACGAGTTCCTCGACGAACGTCGCCGCCGTCCCGCGCCGGGGCCCGAGGCGCCGCCTCCCGCCTAGCTCACCGAAAATACGCGCAACGGCCGGCGCCCATCCCGAACGGGGTGGGCGCCGGTCGCGTTTCTGCGGAGGAAAGAAGGGCGAAGGCCGGTCGGGCCTTCGCCAAGGGGGGCCCCGGGGGCGCCGGGGAGGAGGGGAGCAGCGCCCCCGGGACGTTAGCCGACCGCTGCGGTCGGCATGGGTTCCTGGGTCTCGGACGCCTCGCGGGCCTCGATCTCGCGCTGAAGCGAGGCGCGCAGGCCGGAAGCGATGTTGCGGTTGATGTCGATCAGCACCTGGAGCTTCTCCGGGCTGGGCTCGGTGAGCGCGCCCACCGTGTGCTTGTCGACGAACTGGCAGAGGGTGAGCATGTTGACGACGATATCGGACGGCGCCTCCTGGCCCTCGACGGCGACCGTGAGGTCGGCCTGGAAGATGGTCCACAGGCGCCAATTCAGGCGCAGCGCCTCGCGCATCTGCTCGCGGCTGCCGCGCGAGGCCAAGGCCAGGCGGCGACCCGACTCGGTGAGCGCCCAGGCTTCGGTGGCGCGCGGATTGCCTTCGTTCGGCATGCTCGCGTTGATCGCGGCGTTTCCGTAAGGGTTCATCGGCCTCTCTCCAACACTCCCTGGCCTCGCTTCAACTTCAATGAGTCCCCCAAGCCCCGCCGGTGCGACCCGGCTTTTTGACTGCGTGCACGGTAGCAGCCCGGGGTTAACAAAAGCATAAAGCGGCGCGGGCCCCGCTCGGACGGGAAAACAAGCTGTCCGGTCAAACGGTTAGGCAGAGTGAGCGCGAGCTCCTACGCGGCCGGCAGAACGAATCCCTGGGGCCGCTGGCCGCTCGCGAAACGCTCCCACATCGCGTCATAGGCGCGCTCCAGGTCGCGCGCCGCGCGCGAGCCGGAGAAGAGCGGAGACGCGGCCGCGGCATCGGTCACGCGCTTGCGTAGACGGGCCAGCGCCTCGGTATCGGCCAGCAGGCGATCGGCCAGCGCGCGATAGGAATCGAGATCGGGCGCGATCAGCTCGTCGAGTCCGAGCGCGCCGAGCAGCGAGGCGCCGACTCGGGATTGGAAGCAGGGGCCGGATCGGGTGACGACCGGAACGCCGGCCCACAACGCATCGCTCGCCGAAGTGTGGCCGCCATAGGGGTAGGCATCGAGGAACAAATCCGCGGCACCGATGCGCGCGAGATGCTCGGCCTGGCCCAGCCGCGGCGCGAAGACGAGACGCCCGGGCGCGATCCCCGCCGCCTCCGCCGCGCGGCGCAGATTGGCGCTGCCCGTGGAATCGAATTCGAGCAGCCAGAGCTTGGCACGCGGATGTGCGGCCAGCAGTCCGAGCCAGCAGCCGAACATCTCGCGCGAGATCTTGAAGCTGTTGTGGAAGGCACAGAGCAGGATCGAGTCGGGATCGAAGCCGAAATCCTGCTTGCGCGGAGGCGCGGCCGGGCGCGGCCGCCTGCCGTCGTTGGCCTGGTAGCAGAGCGGCAGGCAGACCACCCGCTCGGCATAGTGCGGCTCTGCTTCGGCGGGGATCAAGCTTCGGTCGGCAAGGATGTAATCGACGCAATCGCCGCCCCAGGTGCCGGGATAGCCGAGATAGTTGACGGTGATGGGAGCCGGGCGCAGCGCGACGATATCGCCGCGCGCGGTGCCGGTATGACCCTTGAGGTCGACCAGTATGTCGATCCCGTCCGCGAAGATGCGCTGCGCCGCGGCGGCGGGAGCGAGCGTGGCGATCTCGACGAAGCGATCGACGCCGGCACGCAGCCGCTTGGCCTGCGCGCCCGCATCGGCCGGCCAGTAGGAATAGGCGAAAATCTCGAACCGGTCGCGGTCGTGGCGTTCGAGCGTCTCGGCGATCAGATAGCCGATGGCGTGGTCGCGGAAATCGTCGCCGAGATAGGCGACGCGCAGCCGCGCCCGGCGCGGGCGGGCCGCATGCGCGAAGGGCGGCGGACGATCTCCCCGGGCGCGGCGGCGGACGAAGGCTGCGGCACGATCGGCCGCGCGCCGCAGCAGATCCGGCCCGACTTCGTGTATCAGCATGGAAAACGGAGGCACCGGCAGCGCGACCTCCTCCCCGCCCGCGGCGGCGGCCAGGATCTGCGCGCGCACGGCGTCGAGCCGGTCCCAGTCGCAGATCGAGGCCAGGCTCAGGCCGAGATAGCCGAGCGCCTCGCCGTCGCGTCCGCCGCCGAGGCGGGCGGCCTCGCCGTAGGCGCGCGCCGCCGACGCCTGGTCGGACATGCGCGAGCACAGCGAGCCCAGATTGCGCCAGCCGTCGGCATAGGCGGCATCGACCGCGACCGAGCGCTCATAGGCCGCGCGGGCCTCGCGCTCGCGCCCCAACGCCAGCAGCACGGTGCCGAGATTGCCGTG
>JASHSH010000343.1 GCA_030040955.1 Rhodospirillales bacterium | reverse complement strand
ATTCAAGCGAGTCTCGCCTCTCCTACACCCAACCGCCACCGTCTACATTTGCAGCGACTGGCTATCCTCCGTGTCCGTATATGCGGCTGCAGCCGAGTATTTCATTGTCAGGAACCGCATTACCTGGGAGCGTGAAAAAGGACGCGGCGCGCTAGGAAACTGGAAAAGTGCAAGTGAGGACATCTGGTACTGCACGGTCTCAAACCAATACTCATTCAACGTTGACGCCGTAAAACTACGCCGTCGTGTCATTGCTCCCTATCGCCACGAGGATGGAAGTCCAAAGGATTGGGAGGTTACAACCGAAGGAAACACGCGCGACACATATCCTTCTAATTTGTGGACAGACATTACTGTACCATTCTGGTCAATGCCGGAGAATACTGCCCATCCGACACAAAAAAGCGAAAAGTGCATCGCGAAGCTTCTTCTCGCAAGCTCGAACCCAGATGATTTAATATTGGACCCGTTCTTGGGTAGCGGAACCACGTCCGTCGTGGCCGCCAAGCTTGGTCGCAGATATTGTGGAATCGAGATCGAAAAGGAATATGCGGTGCTGGCAGAGAAGCGACTGAGTTTGGTGGAAGGGCACCGAGAGATTCAGGGCTACGCAGACGGAGTGTTCTGGGACCGCAATATGGGTGCGGTCCAGAAGCGGGTCACTGGTAGAGGAACGCATTTGCGCGAGCAGGACGGTGAAGGTGAGTCTGACTTGTTTCGCTCGACGGGTAAGGGCGGCTGATGAAGAGCAACCTTTTCCACTCAGACGAGCGACGAGCGGTGGAGAGCAGGATAAGAAAATTCCTGAACTCGATGCCTGACGTTCTATCCAGCGGGACAGCCAAAAGCACACGAGCAGCAGGTGACGCGATTCAGGAAGCGTTATCGCGGGAATTTGAGGGAATTCTCGGTTCCAAGAATTGTACTAACTATTCGGAAAATTTTGCTAGGAGGGCGATGGCGGATTTGGCTTTTAGCGATCCTGAGGGATTGTATTACGTGGTGGACGTAAAGACACATCGCATGGACACGAAATTCAATATGCCAAATCTGATCTCCGTCGAGCGATTAGCTAGGTTCTATCAGGAGGACAGAAATTATTTCGTGGTGCTGATGGTTTCCTATGAAGTCGAAGGTGTAAAAATTAACGCCGATAGCGTGTATTTTGTACCTATCGAATTCTTAAATTGGGATTGCCTGACCATCGGGGCGCTGGGGTGGGGACAGATACAAATAGCGAACTCTAATAATATTCTTATTGACGATCGGATGAATAGGAGAAGATGGATGCTAAAGCTTTGCGATGTTCTGCTTGATTTCTACCCAAGAGAAATTGGAAAGATCAACGACAGAATCACACATTTCGAGGAGGTGAAGGCATATTGGCAGGGCAAAGGAGAAGACTAACGGGAGGGGTGATCAAGCGGGGTGATGCTCGTGTCGGCGCGTGAGAGAGGATCGATGACGGATGCGCGTATTGCCCAGGGATACGTGAGTGGAGCCCTCCCGGAGCGGCACAGGCTTTTTGAGCTTACGACATAGACCCCCGGTCCTTGGGACAAATCTGGGACAGTGCGAGGGCAAAAACAGGCAAAAATCGTGGTAATAGGGAGGATCAAATTCGAGTCCGACGAAATTGAATAAGGCGAAAAAAGTTAGTGTTTAGAAATACTTAAAAGTAACCCTCGGTGTGTTTCCCAAGCTTACGACGAGGGTTCGATTCCCTTCACCCGCTCCAAATCCATCCACTCGCTGAACACCCGGCGACGGCGCGAATCCGCGTCGAACGAGTTTTCGAGGGCCGCGGCCCGCGCAACGGAGCGCGGATGAATTGGCCCGCCGTCAATTGCTCGTCGGGAAAGCGCGGGCCTATGATGGAGCCCGCTTGCGCAAGAAAACGGTCAAATCGAGGCGGCCCGCGTCGCCCGCTCCGCGCGCGCCGGTCGGCACGCTCGAACGGGGCCTGGCCGTGCTGCAATTCTTCAAGACCGCGCGCGAGGCCAGCGTCGCGGAATTGGCCGCCGCGCTGAAGCTGAGCCGCAGCACCGCCTATCGCATCGCCGAGCGGCTGCGGGAACTCGGCTTCCTCGAAGTGGCTTCCGCCACCGGGCGCTGGCGGCTCGGACGCGAAGCGGTGCAAATCGGCGTTGCCGCCGTGCAGTCGACCGAGATCATGCAGGTGGCGCCGGAACGGCTCCAACGGCTGCTCGATCGCGCGCGCGAATCCGTGAACCTCGCCGTGTTCGACACCGACAGCATGCTGCTGCTCTACCGCGAGCAGGGGCCTCAGTCGGTGACGATCAGCGCGCGGCTGGGCTCGCGCCGGCCGATGCATGCGAGCGCGCTGGGCAAGGCATATCTCGCGGCGATGCAGGAATCCGAGCGCAAGGTGCTGATCGGTCGCCTGGTGCTCCGGCGCCACACGCCCACCACCATCGCCACCGCCGCCGCGCTGGAGCGCGAGGCCGGCGAGATCCGCAAGCGCGGCTATTCCGTCGACCGCGGCGAGTTCGAGCCCACGCTCGCCTGCTGCGCCGCCGCCGTGTTCGACCATCGCGGCATGCCGGTCGCCGCGATCAGCGCCTCCGGCCCGGCCGAGCGGGTCGTTCCCCAGATCGACGAAATCGGACGCCTGGTCGCCGCCACGGCGGCGGAAATTTCCCAGCGGCTGGGATTCCTGCCGCGAAAATGAGCGCGAATCGCCGCCCGCCTTCTTGACCGTCGGGGGGGACGGCCGTACTCTCAATCAATAAGCAGATATCCCAACCATTGGGACTCGGGAGGGCACGTGGCCGCGGCTCCGGACGGGCTGAAACGCCGCCTGGGGGAAGGCATCCTGGCCTTTCCGGCAACCTGCTTCGCGGCCGACGGCGCGCTCGATCCCGGCGCTTTCGAGGAACATGTCTCCTACCTGGCCGAGCGGCGGCCGGCGGCGCTGGTTCCCGCCGGCGGCGCGGGCGAGCTGTTCTCGCTCGGCGTCGCCGAACACGAATCGATCCTGCGTGCCTCCGTCGCGCGCGCGGCCCGCGTGCCGGTGATTCCCGGCGTGGGCAACGGGCTCGCCATCGCGCTCGCCATGGCGCGCGCGGCCGAGCGCGCCGGAGCGGACGCCATCCTGCTGTTCCCGCCCTATCTCGTCGCCGCCGAGCAGGAGGGGCTGTACGAGTATGCGCGGCGCATTTGCCGCGCGGTGGGCATCGGCGTCATCGTCTACAGCCGCGACAATGGCGTGATGGCGCCCGATACCGCGCTGCGCCTGGCCGATGCCTGTCCCAACTTCATCGGACTGAAGGACGGAACCGGGGATTTCGACGCGCTGCAAACCCTGCGCGTCGCCGCCGGCGACCGTCTGGTGCTGATCAACGGCACGCCCACCGCCGAAATGATCGCGGCGCAATGTTTCGCGATCGGCATCCGCTCCTACAGCTCGGCCGTCTTCTCGTTTCTGCCCGACCTTGCGCAGCGGTTCTTCCAAGCCGTGCGGGACGAGGACGGCGCGACCGCCGAACTTCTGATGCGCGAATTCTACCTGCCCCTGATCGCGATCCGTCGGCGCCGGCGCGGCTACGCGGTGTCGATCATGAAGGCCGGGTTGCGCGCCGTCGGCCGGCCGGCCGGTCCGGTGCGTCCGCCGCTGGTCGAGCTGACCCCCGAAGAGCAGGCCGAGATCGAGGCGCTGGTCGCGGGGGCGGATGCGCTGCTCGCCGAACCAGGTCCCGCGCGTCCGGCGCGCGTGGGCGCGAAGGGCTGAGCCATGCGCATCGCGCTCGTCGGCAACACCAAGGCGCAGGCGGAGCGGCTTACGCGCCATCTGAATTTTCCGCACCTGCTGGTCGATCCGGCGGCGGACAAGTCCGTGCTGGAGGTCGACGTCGCGGTAGCGATCCGCTTCGACGCATCCGATGCCGCGCGCATCCACCCGCGGCTGTTGCAGGTCGGCGGCGCCGGACTCGACGGCATCGCGATGGACGCGCTCGCGCCCGACACCTGGGTGTGCAACGCCTTCGAGCATGAGGGCCCGATGGCCGAATACGCGATGCTCGCCATGCTCGAGCACGCGATCGGCTTGGGCGCGATGGCAAGCGCGTTCTCCGCCGAGGCTTGGAGCGAGACCTATCGCACCCGCAAATTCCATGGCGAGGTCGCGGGCAGTACGGTGGGCATCCTCGGCTTCGGCCATATCGGCCGGGCGATCGCCGCCCGCGCCAAGGCCTTCGGCATGCGCGTGATGGCGGTGGCGGCGACGCCGCGCGCGCCGTCGGGTGAGGCCGACTGGATCGGCACGCCGGACCGGCTCGACGAAATGCTGGCCGCGGCCGACTTTCTGGTCATCGCCTGCCCGCTCACCGAGAAGACGCGCGGCATGATCGGCGCCGCGCGGCTCGGCCGCATGAAGCCGACCGCGCTGCTGATCAACGTCGCCCGCGCCGAGATCGCGGTCGAGGAGGATTTGTTCCGCGCGCTCGAATCGCGCGCCATCGCGGGCGCGGTGCTCGACACCTGGTACCGTTACCCGGGCGCCGCCAGCGAGAACGTGGCGCCCGCGCGCTTTCCCTTCGACCGGCTGCCGAACGTGCGCTGCACGCCGCACGCCTCGGCCTGGACCGAAGCCGTGTTCGACCGCCGCTACGCCTTCATCGCCCAGAACATCGCGCGCCTGCGGGACGGAAGGCCCTTGCTCAACGTGGTGCGTCCACCGATCGCGGCGGATCGGGAGGTGCGCGCGAAAAATCGTCAACAGGGAGGATCAACATGAACAGAAACGAATGGCGTAATCCCGTGCGCGTGGCCGTCATCGGCGCGACGGCCGCGAGCCTCGTCGCCCTGGCGGCGGGGATCGGCTCCGCGCCGGTGCGCGCCGCCGGCGGCGACGTGCCCGCCGACATGCGCAAGCTGGTCGAGGCCTCGGTCGGCCCGCAGACCGGCTGGGACGGCCCGACCGCCGGGCCCAAGGCGCTGAAGGACAAGTCGGTGGTGTTCGTCTCGCTCACCCAGCTCAGCAGCGGCAATCTCGACGCCTCGAAGGGCGCCGAGGAGGCGGCCAAGGCGCTGGGCTGGAAATACCGCATCCTCGACGGCCAGGGCTCCGCCGCCACCGGCGCCGCGGCGCTCGAGCAGGCGATCGCGCTCAAGCCCGACGGCATCATCCTGGGCAGCATCTCGGCCGAGAACAACAAGGAGATTCTCGCCCGCGCCGCGGCGGCCGGAATCAAGATCGTGAGCTGGCACTCGGCCGACAAGCCCGGCCCGATCGCCGGCGCGCCGATCTACACCAATGTCTCCACCGATCCCTACGACATCGCCTATATGGCCGGCGCCTACGCGGTGGTGTCGAGCAACGGAACGGCCGGGGCCGACGTGATCACCGACAAGCAGTACGCGATCGTGGTGACCAAGACCAATGGCATCGAGGACGCGATCAAGAAATGCTCGACCTGCACGCTGGTCTCGGAGGACACGGTCGAGTTCGGTCAGGCCTCGCAGCGCACGCCCGCCTTCTTCAGCTCGCTCCTCCAGCGCTTCGGCAAGAAGGTGACGCACGTGCTCACCTTCAACGAGATCTATTTCGACTTCGCGGTGCCGGTGTTGAAGGCGGCCGGCATCCCGCCCGAGGGTCCGCCGAACCTGGTCGCCGCCGGCGACGGCAGCGTCTCGGCCTATCAGCGCATCCGCAACGGCCAGTACCAGACCGCGACCGTGCCCGAGCCCGCCTACATGCACGGCTGGCAGCTGATCGACGAGATGAACCGGGCGCTGTCCGGCGCGCCGCCCAGCGGCTTCGTCACCAAGGTCCATCTGGTGACCAAGGAGAATGTCGACGCCGACGGCGGCAAGGACAACCGCTTCGATCCGGCCAACGACTATCGCGGCCACTACAAGGCGATTTGGGGCGTACAATAGGCCCGGTCCGGTACGCGGCCGGCGGAGTTCCCGCCGGCCGCCGCCGCGCCGGTTCGCTGCGCCCGGGGGCGAGATGGCCGGGAAGAAGCGCGTCCTGTTCCGCAACGGCGAGGGGCCGGTCCACCGGGTGCGGCCCGACCTCGACGGCACGGTGATCGCCGGCGAAGGCGTGACGGTCGTGCGCTGGGAAGTGCCGGTCGACCGGCCGCCGACGCCGATCCATTCGCACGACGCGCACGAGCAGTTCATGATCCTGCTCGCGGGCGAAATCGAGACGCATGTCGGCGGCGAGACCATCGTGATGCGGCCGGGCGATGTGCTGCGCATCGAGAAGCGGGTGCCGCACGGCGCCACCCGCGTGCGCAGCCGGCCCTCGGCGGTCTGGCTCGACGTGTTCTCGCCCCCGCGCGAGGACTATCTCGCGGCGGTTCGCGGGGAAGTGGAGAAATGAACGCGCCGGCCCATCCGCCGCGCGCCCTCGTCTACGAGCGCATCGATCCGACCGGCGAGTCGCTCGCCTGGCTCGAAGATCGCGGCGTGCGGCTCACCCTGGGCCACGCGATGTGGCAGCGGCCGTTCCGCCGCTTCTCCGAGGACGAGCTGATCGCGGCGGCCAGGGGCCACGCCGCGCTGATGGGATCGAGCGGGACCCGGATCACGCGCCGGGTGATCGAGTCGCTGCCCGAGCTTCGCTGCATCTCCAAGTTCGGCATCGGCTTCGACAGCATCGACGTGGCGGCGGCCAGCGAGCGGGGCATCCTGGTCAGCAACACGCCCGACGAAACCGATGCCGCCGCGGTGTGCGAACACGCGATCGCGGCGATGCTGGCGCTCAAGAAGCGCCTGCTCGACTGGACGCCGGAATTCCTGCGCCAGGGCGGCTGGCGGGGCGATGCCTTCGCCGCTCTGCTGCGCGGCGCGACGGTGGGCATCGTGGGCATGGGCAATATCGGCCGCGGCGTGGCGCGCCGGCTGGTGGGCTGGGACGTGCGGCTGCTTGCCTACAGCCCGCGCGCCACGGACGCGCCCGGGGGCGTGACCCTCATCGATCTTCCCACCCTGCTCGCGCAATCCGACATCGTCACCTTGCACGCGAAGCCGAGGCCGGAGAACCGGCACCTGATCGACGCGGACGCGCTCGCCCGCATGAAGCCCGGCGCGATCCTGATCAACACCAGCCGCGCCTGGCTGGTCGATTACGCGGCCCTGCGCCAGGCGCTGCGCAGCGGGCATCTCGGCGGCGCGGCGCTCGACGTGTTCGAGCAGGAGCCGCCCGATCCGGCCGATCCGCTGTTCGCCATGCC
>JASHSH010000342.1 GCA_030040955.1 Rhodospirillales bacterium | reverse complement strand
GGTCTCGCCGACCACGATCGCGCCGAGGCGGCGGCGCAGATCGGCGAGGTCCGAGGCCAGGCAGAAGATCGCCATCACCTCGGAGGCGACCGCGATGTCGAACGCGTCCTCGCGCGGATAGCCGTTGGCCGGTCCGCCCAGCGCGATCACGGCGCGGCGCAGGGCGCGGTCGTTCATGTCGACGCAGCGGCGCCAGGCGATGCGGCGCGGATCGAGGCCGAGCTTGATGCCCCAGTAGACGTGATTGTCGAGCATCGCGGCGAGCAGATTGTTGGCCGCCGCGATGGCGTGGAAATCGCCGGTGAAATGGAGGTTGATCTCCTCCATCGGCGCGACCTGGGCGTAGCCGCCGCCGGTCGCTCCGCCCTTCTGCCCGAAGCAGGGGCCGAGGCTGGGCTCGCGCAGGCAGACCAGCGCCTTCTTGCCGATGCGGTTGAGCGCGTCGGCCAGCCCGATGGTGGTGGTGGTCTTGCCCTCGCCCGCCGGGGTCGGCGAGATCGCCGTGACCAGAATCAGCTTGCCGTTCGGCCGGCCTTCCAGCGTGCGCAAGTATGCGAGCGGGATCTTCGCCTTGGTGTGGCCGTAGGGGATCAGCGAGTCGGGTGGAATGCCGAGCCGCTCGCGCGCCAGCTCGGCGATCGGGCGCAGCCGCGCGGCCTGCGAGATTTCGAGATCGGTTTTGGGGCGCGCGTGCTGGTCGCGGGAGGCGTCGGGCGTCATGCTCGTTCCGGCTGCGGATGCGCGCGCAGCCAAGCCCGCCCGGCGGGGTCCGTCAAGGGGCGCGACGGCGCGGTGTCACCGCGCGTCCTCCAGGATCATCGCGGCCGCCTTCTCGGCGATCATCGTGGTCGGCGCGTTGGTATTGCCCGAGGTGATCGTCGGCATGATCGAGGCGTCCGCGATGCGCAGGCCGGCCATGCCGCGCAGCCGCAGCCGCGCATCCACCACCGCCATCGCGTCCTCGCCCATCTTGCAGGTGCCGACCGGGTGGAAAATCGTGGTGCCGATATCGCCGGCGGCATGCGCAAGCTCCCCGTCGGAGGTGAGATGCGCGCCGGGACGGAATTCCTCGGGCGCGTAGGGCGCATAGGCGCGGCTGCCGGTCACGATCCGGCGCAAGAGGCGGATCGCGGCGATTGCGACGCGGCGGTCCTCGGGGTCGGCCAGATAGTTCGGGCGGATCGCCGGCGCGGCCCGGAAGTCCGGGCTTTTCAGGCGCACATGGCCGCGGCTGCGCGGACGCAGATTGCAGGCGGTCGCGGTGAAGGCCGGAAAGGAGTGCAGCGGCTCGCCGAACTTGTCGAGGCTGAGCGGTTGGACGTGGAATTCGAGATTCGGCGTGGCATGCTCCGGCGCGGAGCGGGTGAAGCCGCCCATCTGCGACGGCGCCATCGTCATCGGCCCGGTGCGGAACAGTGCGTATTCGAGCGCCATGCCGATCCGTCCCAGCGCCGAGTTCGCCCGCTGGTTCAGCGTGGGCAGGCCGGTCACCTTGTAGATCATGCGCAGCTGGAGATGGTCTTGCAGGTTCTCGCCCACGCCGGGCAGCGCATGCAGCGTCGCGATTCCGTGCTCCGCCAGCAGATCGGGCGGGCCGACGCCGGAAAGCTGGAGCAGTTGCGGCGTGTTGATCGCGCCGGCGGCGAGGATCAACTCGCGTCCCCAGCCGACCTTCTTGGTCCGTCCCTCATGGTCGAGCTCGATGGCGCCGGCGCGGCTTCCTTCGAACAGAATTCGGCGGACATGCGCGCCGGTCCATAGCGTGAGATTGGGCCGGCCCTCGATCGGCTTGAGGAAGGCGGCGGCGGCCGACCAGCGCAGCCCGCGCTTCTGGTTGACCTCGAAATAGCCGACCCCTTCATTGTCGCCGGTGTTGAAATCCTCGACCGGCGGGATGCCCCGCTCGGCGGCGGCCGCGCGGAACAGGTCGAGCACCTTCCAGGAGAGCCGCATCCGCTCGACGCGTACCTCGCCGCCCTTGCCGTGCGCCGGATCGGGCGCGCCGGCGCGATCCTCGCTGCGCAGGAAATGGGGCAGCACCTCGTCCCAACCCCAGCCCGGATTGCCGAGCTGGCGCCAATGATCGTAGTCGGCCGCCTGGCCGCGCATGTAGATCATGCCGTTGATCGCCGAGCAGCCGCCGATCACCTTGCCGCGCGGATAGCCGAGCGAGCGGCCGTTCAGCCCGGGCTCCGGCTCGGTGCGGTAGCACCAGTCGGCGCGCGGATTGCCCATTGCATAGAGATAGCCGACCGGGATGTGGAACCAGATCCAATCGTCGTGCCCGCCCGCTTCGAGCAGGAGGACGCGGTGCCGGCCCGACGCGGTCAACCGGTTGGCCAGCAGGCAGCCGGCCGTGCCCGCGCCGATGATGACGTAATCGAACGCCGGACCCGACCCGGCCGGCGCGGATTCCTCGGCTGCCCGCATCCTCCCCTCGCTTGCGTAGCGCGAACGATACCAAGCGCCCGCGCGCGGGGCCAATGGGGCGGTGGTGGCGGCACTATCTCGGTTTGAAATTAGGTGACAGTCGGCGGCCACTTCGTGGTCATGGCGAAATGCACCCGACTATGAAATTTCACCCATGCCTGCGTGTCTGAACATACCCATCCAATGACCGACAAAATCAGCGCGTGTTCTTCGGGCAAATTTCGCGCGAGGACCGGCTCATGATGCATTATGCGATTTCGCAAACGTCGAATCCTATCAAGAGCCGCATGCGCTTGCTGACGCGTGAGATTGGTTGGTCCGTTTGGAAAGGCCTGCCGGACATGGTGACGCCAAAGCGTATTTTCGTATTTGCGGCCGAGAATGCCCGTCCAGAATCCGAAGCTAAGTTCCGAGACAACGCGGCCTGGCGTAATGGGCTTGGCCTCAGACCGAAGTGATTCCTTCGCTTGGTCGATTTTCTGCCGCTGAGCAAATTCAAACCGGCAAGTCGGGTTGTCGTACCAAGCTGGCCCGAAGCCGACGGACAGGCGTCGATCCATGGCATTCCGTACCACGACCTCAACGCCTTGAAGTGGCGTATAAAAACATTCGCTCAGCTCAACATTCAGAACGTAGAGCTGAATCGCCTTCGACACATCGCCTTTTGTTTGAGTAAGATAGCTGCTCAACCGATCCGTCGAGAGCGCCGTCTGCAGCTTGGCAATAACATGGGCTTCATACGAGTAGGCCACTTGTTTTTAACCTTTTTGGCGCTTACTATAGGGCTGTAAGCCCCGGTAGCGCCTCTGCCCTTGCAAGCGCCCGGGGCAATTCATTTCTAGCACCAAATAGGATTTTCGGCCAATTGCGTAGCCGCTTGTTCGTCCGCGATGCGAACGACGTTGGTCACGTCCCAGCCTTCCTGCCCGCAATCCTTCGAGTATCGACAGGAAAGCCCCAAGAATCGAAATTTGATCTTATCGTCACGGGCACCCGCCGGCCCCGCATTGCGGCGCCGCTGTTTCCATCCGCAACAGACTGACAGCCCTATCGCCGAATTCAACCCGCGATTGTACTTGGCGGCCGATCAGGGCTTGAGATGGCCGTCCAGATAGGCGGGCACGCGCGCGATCGCGTCGTCATGCGCAGCCTGATCGAACCCCGCATGCACGATCTTCGGCGGGCGCCGCTCGAGATCGAGGAGGTGGAGCGCCTGGCCGGGCCAATCGAAATCATGATAGGCGCCCTCGTAGATCTTCATGTCTATGGTCGCGCCGAGCTTCACCGCCCGGTCCATCACGGCACGGCAGGGTTGCGCCTGCGTCCAGTCGTCGGCCGCGCCGTTCAGCCATAGCAACGGGATCGACGTGGTCCAGTCGGGGCCGAGATACTTGGCCTCGCACCAGCCGGGATAGAAGGCGACCGCGGCGCGGAAATCGCCCTTGGGCAGCGATTTGGGCCTCGCGTCCGAATCCTTGGCGATGGTGAAGGTGACCGTCGCTCCGCCATGCGACCAGCCGATCAGGCCGACGCGGTCGCCTCTCACCGTCGGCAGCGATTGCAGATACAGCAGCGCGCCATAGGCGTCGCGCGATCTTTCCTTCCACGGTTTCGCCACCGGCGTTCCGCCGATGCAGCCGGCCTGAACGTGCCGCGGACCGAAACTGTCGGGAAAGAGGACGATATAGCCGCGCGCGGTAAACAGACCCGCCCAGGCGGTTTCCCGAGCTACGATCTGGCCGTCATGGGTGAACAGGCCGCCGCAGCCATTCATCCCGACGATCGCCGGGAACGGTCCGGCGCCCTCCGGCTTGAACAGATAGCCGTCGAGCCTTGTCGGCGCGCCGCCGGCGATATCGGAGTCGACCGAGTCGAATTGAACTTTGTCTTGCGCGTCCGCCGGGACCGCCCATGCGACCTGCGCCGCGATCAGGGCGGCGAAAGGCAAGAAGCGGATGCCGTGGCGACCTACCATCGATGATTCCTTCCAGCCTGCATGCGACAATAAGCGAGTCGGGCGCAAGCGCATATCGGACGTCGGAAGCGAAAGCACTGGTGGCGGCGACGGACGAGATCCTGACCGATCGAAGACGCGATCGGCACGAATCTACCCAACAGCAGGCACTGAGTCGGGACCTCGCGCGGGCAATCCAGATAGCCGGGACGGCCGCCCTGGCCGTTCCGCACCGCGGAACCAAATTTCGCAGTGATTGACTCAATGCATGCGTGCCGCGAGACTGGCCGAAAAGCGCCGTTGGGGAGGAAGGCATGCGGCGGCGGAAGATCGAAATCCGGCGCATCGAGCCGGATGGCGAGGCGGCATCCTATGCCGCCGGCTCCGGCGCGGCCGCGCCCGCCGAGAACGATTCCGCGCTCGACCGGCCGCCGGGACGCGACCGGCAGTTCGTCATCGCGCTCGCCCGCGGCCTCGAGATTCTGCGCGCGTTCCACCCGGGCGATGGGCCGCTCGGCAATCAGGAGATCGCGCAGCGCACCGGCCTGCCCAAGCCGACGGTGTCGCGCCTCACCTACACGCTGACCAAGCTCGGCCACCTCGTCTATCTGGAGCGGCTGGGCAAGTACCGGATCGGGCTTGGCGTGCTGGCGCTCGGCCATGTCGCGTTGGGCGCCATGGGCATCCGCCATATCGCGCGCCAGCACATGCAGGCGCTGGCCGAGCATACCGACCTCCCGGTGGCGCTGGGCACGCGGGACAGGCTCAGCATGATCTATGCCGAGGCCTGCCGCAGCCAGGACACGATGTCGCTGCGCTACGATGTCGGCACGCGCATCCCGATCGCGGTGACCGCGATGGGTCGCGCCTATCTCGCCGCCTTGCCGGAACGCGAGCGCGCCTATCTGCTGGCCCATCTCGAGCGCCGCTACGGCACGCGCTGGGCCGAGGTGAAGAAGGGCATCGACCGGGCGGTGCGCGAGGTGGCCGAGCGCGGCTTCTGCTGCTCGTTCGCGGACTGGCAGGCCGACGTGTTCGCGGTGGCAGCGCCGCTGCGCCTGCCCGACGGTTCGGGGCTGATGGCGGTGAATTGCGGCGGGCCCGGCTTCCTGGTCGAGGCGCGCCGGCTGATCGACGATGTCGGCCCGCGCCTGGTCGATCTGGCGCGCACGGTCGAGGCGGCGCACGGCGTCTCCTGAGGGAAGGAAGGACACGCATGGACTTCGATCTGTCGCCGCGCGCCGAGGAGCTGCGCAAGCGCCTGCTCGAATTCATGGACGCGAATATCTATCCCAACGAGGCGCGATTCGAGGAACAACTCGCCGCCGCCCGGGACCGCTGGGCCAACCCGCCCGTCATGGAGGAGCTGAAGGCGAAGGCTCGGGCGGCGGGGCTGTGGAATCTGTTCCTGCCCGAGGCCGAGTTCGGTGCCGGGCTGAGCAATCTCGACTACGCGCCCTTGTGCGAGATCATGGGCCGCTCGCCGATCGCGCCGGAGGCGTTCAACTGCTCCGCGCCCGACACCGGCAACATGGAGGTGCTCGCCCGCTACGGGACCAAGGCGCAGCAGGAGCAGTGGCTGAAACCGCTGCTGGCCGGCGAGATCCGCTCCGCCTTCGCCATGACCGAGCCGGACGTCGCGTCCTCCGATGCGACCAATATCGCGGCCCGCATCGAGCGCCAGGGCGACAGCTACCTGCTCAACGGGCGCAAATGGTTCTGCACCGGCGCCGGCCACAAGGCCTGCCGCATCCTGATCTTCATGGGCAAGTCGGACCCGAAGGCGGCTTCGCACCAGCAGCAGTCGATGATCCTGGTGCCCAGGGAAATGCCGGGCGTGACCGTGGTGCGCCCGCTCGACGCCTATGGCTATGACGACGCGCCGCACGGGCATTGGGAAGTGCGGTTCGACAATGTGCGCGTGCCCGGCGCCAACATCCTCCTCGGCGAGGGACGCGGCTTCGAGATCGCGCAAGGCCGGCTCGGCCCGGGGCGCATCCACCATTGCATGCGGCTGATCGGCGTGGCCGAGCGCGCGCTGGAGGCGATGGGCGCACGGGCGCGCTCGCGCGTGGCCTTCGGCAAGCCGCTCGCCGACCAGGGCGTGGTACGGGAAGCGATCGCCGATTCGCGGATCGAGATCGAGCAGGCGCGGCTTCTGGTGTTGAAGACCGCGCAGATGATCGACCGCGTCGGCAGCAAGGGCGCGCGCGCCGAGATCGCGATGATCAAGGTGGTGGCGCCGAACATGGCGCTGCGCGTGCTCGACCGCGCGGTGCAGGTGCATGGCGGCGGCGGCGTGAGCGGCGATTTCGGCCTCGCCCGGGCCTGGGCGCATGCGCGCACGCTGCGCCTCGCCGACGGGCCGGACGAGGTCCACCGCGAGACCATCGCCAAGCTCGAACTGCGCCGCAATACGAGTCTGTGGTGAAACATGCGCGCCGCATATTCCGCATGACGGAAAGAAATTCCGCAAAAATTGACGTGGAAAGCGGGCCTGTGACAGGCTTGTTTCCGTCCTTCGCCGCCATCGCGGAGCCAGCCGCCGATGGCCACCCCAACCGGGTGGCGCAACGCCGCCCCGAGCGGAGGCGCAGGGAGGTGGACGCGATCATGGCACGGCTCGACCCGGCCCGGATGCGCGCGATGGAGGCGGTCGGCGGAGCGGGGACGCCGTGACCGGCCCGGCGCCGAATCCAGCGGAGGCTCCGCGGACGCGCCCGCCGGGAGCGCCGCTGATCGAGGTGATCGATCTCACCGTCCGTTTCGGCGGCATCGTCGCGCTCGATGGCGTGTCGTTCGCCGTGGCCGAGGGCGAGATCGTCGGGCTGATCGGCCCCAACGGCGCCGGCAAGACCAGCCTGTTCAACTGCCTGAGCCGGCTGTACCGGCCGCAGTCGGGCGATATCCGCTTCGCGGGCCGCTCGCTGCTCAACCGGCCGGTCTGGCGCATCGCCTCGCTCGGCATCGGCCGCACCTTCCAGAATCTCGCGCTGTTCGACGCGATGACGGTGCGCGAGAACGTGGCCGTCGGCGCGCACAGCCGGGGCCGGAGCGGATTCGCCGCCGACGCCCTCGCCCTTCCCGCCACCCGCCGCGAGGAGACGCGCCTGCACGCCATCGCCGACGACATGCTCGGCATCGTCGGACTGGCGCAGGTGGCGGAGCAGCAGATCTCCGCCCTGCCCTTCGGGACGCGCAAACGGGTGGAGCTGGCCCGCGCGCTCGCCGCCGAGCCGCGCCTGCTCCTGCTCGACGAGCCGGCGGGCGGGCTCAACCACGAGGAGCTGGGCGCGCTCGCCGACCTGGTGCGCTCGATCCGCGGCCGGCTCGGCGTCACCATCCTCCTGGTCGAGCACAATATGGGCTTCGTGATGGGGCTCTCCGACCGCGTGGTCGCGCTCGATTTCGGCCGGGTGATCGCGGAAGGCACGCCCGACGAGGTGCGCAACCACCCCGAGGTCGGCCGCGCCTATCTGGGGCGGGCGCACTGATGGGCGCCCTGCTGTCGCTGCGCGGCGTGCGCGCCTTCTACGGCGAGAGCGAGGCCTTGCGCGGCATCGACCTCGAGGTCGACGAGGGCGGGCTCGCCGCGGTGCTCGGCGCCAACGGCGCCGGCAAGACCACGACGCTGCGCGCGGTCTGCGGCATGGTGCGCCGCGAGGGCGAGATCAGCTTCGCGGGCCGGCGCATCGACGCGCTCGCCACCGAGGACATCGCGGCGCTGGGCATCGCCCATGTGCCGGAGCGCGGCGGCACGTTCCTCGCGCTGACGGTCGAGCAGAATCTGCGCATCGGCGCTTACACGCGGCGCGACGGGTTCCACCAATCCGCCGAGCGGATGTACGGCTATTTCCCGGTGTTGGCCGAGCGGCGCCGCCAGCAGGCCGGCGCGCTCTCCGGCGGCGAGCAGCAGATGCTGGCCATCGCGCGGGCGCTGATGATGGCGCCGCGCCTCCTCGTGCTCGACGAGCCCTCCTTCGGACTCGCGCCGCGCCTGATCGAGAGCATGTTCGCGATCATCGCGCAGGTGCGCCAGCGCGAGAATGTGAGCGTGCTGCTGGTCGAGCAGAACGCCGAGATCGCGCTCGGTTTCGCCGACCGCGCGTACCTGTTCGAATCCGGCCGCGTGGTGGCTTCCGGTCCGGCCAAGCAGATGGCCGGCGATTCGCGAATTCTGCGCTCCTATCTCGGCCAGTGACGGGGGCGCCGGTGCACCAGTTTCTCCAGCAGCTGTTCACCGGCCTCGCCACCGGGGCGATCTACGCCAGCCTGGCGCTCGCGCTGGTGATGATCTACCGCGCCACCGAGCTGGTGAATTTCGCCCAGGGCGAGATGGCGATGTTCTCGACCTACATCGCCTGGACGCTGACCAATGCCGGCATCCCGTTCTGGGTCGCCTTCGCCCTCACCCTCGCCGCTTCGTTCCTGGGCGGCGTGGCGATCGAGCGGCTGATCATCCGCCCGG
>JASHSH010000341.1 GCA_030040955.1 Rhodospirillales bacterium | reverse complement strand
GGTTTCCCTGGCGAGGTATGAGCGCGTCCCATGGCATAGGCGCCCTCGGCGCAACGCTTCCCGGCCATCGGCTGGAGCTGGGAGCCGACGCGCCCTTGCGCCTCGATTGCGGCGTCGAACTCGCCCCCGTCACCATCGCCTACCAGACCTATGGGGAGCTGAACCCCGAACGCTCGAACGCGATCCTGGTCTGCCACGCGCTGTCGGGCGACCAGTTCGTGTCGGGGACGCACCCCGTCACCGGGCGGCGCGGCTGGTGGCACGCGCTCGTCGGGCCCGGCCGCGTGCTCGATACCGACCGCTATTTCCTGATCTGCGCCAACGTGCTCGGCGGCTGCATGGGGACCACCGGCCCGCGCGAGATCAACTCCGCGACCGGCAAGCCCTGGGGGCTGACCTTCCCGGTGATCACCATCGCCGACATGGTGCGCCTCCAGGTGCGCCTGCTCGATCATCTCGGCATCGAGAAGCTGTTCTGCGCGATCGGCGGCTCGATGGGCGGCATGCAGGTGCTGGAGCTGGCCGCGCGCTATCCCGACCGCATTTTCTCCGCCGTGCCGGTGGCCACCGCGGCCAGGCACTCGGCGCAGAACATCGCGTTCAACGAGGTCGGGCGCCAGGCGATCATCGCGGACCCGGAATGGAGCGGGGGCGACTATCTCGCGCTCGGGCGCAATCCGCACCGCGGACTCGCGGTCGCGCGCATGGCCGCGCATATCACCTACCTGTCGGAGTCCGCGCTGCAAGCCAGGTTCGGCCGCAGCCTCCAGGGCCGCGACCATTTCACCTACGGGTTCGACGCCGACTTCCAGGTGGAAAGCTATCTGCGCCACCAGGGCAACATCTTCGTCGAGCGGTTCGATGCGAACTCGTATCTCTACATCACGCGCGCGATGGACTATTTCGACCTCGCCGCCGACCATGGCGGCTCGCTCGCCAACGCGTTCCGGGGAACGCCGGTGCGCTTCTGCGTGGTGTCGTTCACCTCGGACTGGCTGTTCCCGACGCGGGAGAGCCGGGCGATCGTGCACGCGCTGAACGCGGTCGCCGCCAATGTGAGCTTCGTCGAGGTCGAATCGCAGAAGGGCCACGACGCCTTCCTGCTCGACGAGCCCGAGTTCCACGCCACGCTCACCGGCTATCTCGACGGCGCCGGCGAGCATCGCGGCCTGCCGCGCAAGGCGCCGCGATGAGGGAGCCGCCGCCCGGGCGGACCGCGCGCTCGATCCGCGTCGATCTGCAACTGGTCGCCGACATGGTCGAGCCGGGCTCGCGCGTGCTCGATGTCGGCTGCGAGGACGGCACGCTGCTCGAATATCTCGGCCGCTTCAAGCGGGTGGACGGGCGCGGCATCGAGCTTTCGATGGCCGGCGTGCGCGCGGCCGTGGCGCAGGGCCTCTCGGTGATCCAGGGCGACGCCGACACCGACCTCAAGGACTATCCTTCCGGCGCCTTCGACTATGTGATCCTGACCCAGACGCTGCAGGCCACGCGCGATCCGCGCGGCGTGCTCGGCCATATGCTGCGGATCGGCCGGCGCGCCATCGTCTCGTTCCCCAATTTCGGCTTCTGGCGGGTGCGGGCGATGCTGCTGCTCCAGGGCCGCATGCCGGTGACCGAGGCGCTCGCCTATGGCTGGCACGACACGCCCAACATCCATCTCTGCACCACGCGCGATTTCGTCGCGCTTTGCGACGAGCTCGACATCGAGGTGGAGCGCGCGCTGGCGCTCGACTCGCGCGGCCGCGTGCGGTTCAACGGGTCGGGCCGGCTGGCCAACTGGCTGGGCGAGCAGGCGGTGTTCCTGCTCAGGCGGAAGTAGAAACTCCAGAACCGGCTAATGCCTTTTATCCAGCCCCCCTAGGCTTGATATGCCACACTGCGTGCTTGGGCCATATTCGCTCAGGAACAGAACATGTAGGGCCATTCCCGCCATACTATGTGCCCTGCTCACGCCGAGCTCGCAGTCTTTTCGCCGACCTTAGGTTGACGATCTCGACGTCACGTCGAACAATAGGCGTATGAGTTCGCCGCATGCTCAGATTATCGAGTGGAGTGAAAGTCAGGCCAATTGGCGCCGCGACGCCCTAAGGAGGCTGCTGACAGGAGCCTTCGGCCCAGAAGATGAGAATGAGGTTCTTAGTCTGCTCAAGGCCGAAACTGGCCTAGCCACAACGAGCGTAATCGCGAAGCCGCTTCGTTCCGAGCATCTCTCGGCGTCAGGCGAAGATGCTACAGAGATTTCCCTGCTCGCTCTCTCGGATGTCAAGAACACTAATCGCCTCGCGCCAGGCCAGAAGCTGAGTTTCGGTAGCAAGGGACTCACTCTCATCTATGGGGACAATGGCAGCGGAAAATCTGGATACGCGAGAATTTTCAAGCGTGCTTGCCGGGCACGGTCAGTTGAAGCAATTCAGGGTGATATTTTCGACTCGAATGCTACGAAGGCTCCCGCGACGGCTCTGTTTGAGATTGCCATGGGGCCAGATGGAAATAGACATACCGCTATATGGGAGGATGGAAAGCCGGGTCCGGCGGAGCTTGCCCGCGTCGCGGTATTCGACAGCAAATGCGCCTCTGTCTACGTAGACGGCGATAACCAGGTCCAATTCATTCCCTATAATCTCGACTGCTTTGAACGCCTTGCCCAGTTGTGCAATCGACTCAGGGATCGGCTCAATTACGAAGCGACCGATTTGAGGGGACAAACGGCTGCACCTGTCTTAACACTGCCCGAGGGGACGCCTAGTTACACATTTCTTTCCATGGCCTGCTGCCGGTTTCGCAGACACCGAGTTAGGTGTTTTGATGGAACCGGAGGTGGGTCATGGAGAGGCGGAAGTTTACGCGAGAGTTCAAGCTCGAGGCGGTCAAGCTGATCACGGACCGTGGGGTCGGGTACGCCCAGGCGTCCAGCGATCTGGGCGTGCACGCATCGGTGCTGCGCAACTGGGTGAAGGCGC
>JASHSH010000340.1 GCA_030040955.1 Rhodospirillales bacterium | reverse complement strand
GGCTGGTGAATCTGGGCTGCGGCACCGGGCATCCGAGCTTCGTGATGTCGGCGAGCTTCACCAACCAGGTGCTGGCGCAGTTGGAGATTTGGACGCATCCCGAGCGCTATCAGCGCAAGGTGTATGTGCTGCCCAAGCATCTCGACGAGAAGGTGGCGCGGCTGCACCTGGAGAAGATCGGCGTGAAGCTGACCGAGCTGACGCCGAAACAGTCGGAATATATCGGGGTGAAGAAGGACGGGCCGTACAAGGCCGAGCATTACAGGTATTAGGGGGAGGGGGATTGCCCCGAACGAGGACGGCATTATCGGGCGGTGTACGTTCGCGATTCCCGACTTGCGACCTTTAGCGGCCCGAAAGGGGCTTGACACGTGTCGCGTGTGAACCTCATCGCTGTTTCCAGCCACCGGACGGCGAGAGGAGGCGTGGATGAAATGGCTCCCCATTCAAATGTGGATGCTCGCGGTGATCCTGTGCGCCGCGGTGGCCGCGCCGGGCTTCGCCGACGATATTCGAGAGATTACGCTGATCGAAGGCGAGAGCATTGATCTGGCGCGCGTCTTCTGGATCAACTACAAGACGTGCCAATCTTCGTTCATCCGCGTCGAAGGCATTGATGTGCTGGAAAGTCCGCCTGGGCTGTCCTTGTCGATCCGGGATGAGCAGGTCGATACGGCCCCGTATGCAAATTGCGGCAAAAAGCCCGGCGGCACGATCGTCGCAACCGCCAGAGGAATTCAGGAAAAGGAGTCGGGTCCTCTCGTCTTTCGAGTCCGCTATCAGACTCAATCCGGCCTCGAACAGTCGACTCACAGATTCGTTATAAATCTGTATCCAAAGAAGCTGTAATCCGGGTTGGAGACGGTTCGGATGATGAATCACGGGAAGACTTTCGTCCGCACCGTCGTTGCCCTCGCCCTCGCCATCGCCTCCGCCTCCGCCCTCGCCGGGTCGATCACGGCCGATTCGCCGCCCGTCGATTCGCTGGCCGACGGGCGCACCGGAACCATCGCGTTCGCCGCGCTCACGCCGAAGGGCCAGCGCGATTTCGTCGCGCGCAAGGTGGCCGAGCGCTCCACCATCGCCGGGGTGCTCGCGCTGCCCGCGGGCGCGAAGGCGCCCGGCGCGGCCAAGGTGCCGGCCATGGTGGTGGTGCACGGTTCCAGCGGCGTGCTCAAGAACGATTGGGACTGGGCCGCGCGCATGAACGGGCTCGGCTATGCGAGCTTCGTGATCGACAATTTCACCGGCCGCGGCATCGTGGAGACCGCGACCGACCAGTCCCGGCTTTCGCCGATGGCCGACGTGGCCGGCGCGCTGGCCGCGCTCCGCCTCCTCGCCACCCATCCGGCGATCGACGCGAAGCGCATCGGCGTGATCGGCTTCTCGCGCGGCGGGCTGGTGGCGGTGGCCACGGCGCTCGACCCGCTGCGCCGCGCGGTGATCGACGGCGAGCTGCGCTTCGCCGCGCATGTGGGCGTCTATGTCGGCTGCGGCGTCTCCTACATCTCCGCGCAAGTCGACGGCTCGCCGATGCTGATGCTGCTGGGCGGCAAGGACGACTACACGCCGCCCGGACCGTGCCTCGCCTATGCCGACGCGCTGCGCGCGCGCGGCGAGCCGGTGAGCGCGATCGTCTATCCGAACGCCTATCACGGATTCGATTCGGCCGGCGAGCCGCACTGGTTCCCGAAGCCCACCACCGCGCGCAAATGCAGCGGCCAGGTGGACCTCGATTCGGGCACCTTCGCCATGAAGGGGAAGGACGGCCAGGTCGTCACCGGCGCGGCGGCGACAGAAGCGCTCAAGGACTGCACCGAGCACGGCGTGACGATGGGCGGCGATCCGCAGGCGCGCGAGCAGGCGCCGCTGGACGCGGCGGATTTCCTCAAGGCGGCGTTCGGGGCGAAGTAGGGGGCGGACTTCTTGGGCCGGTCACCCCACCCTGTCCCTCCCCGTTAAAGGGGAGGGGACGTGCACGTAAGAAGAGCCCCCTCCCCCGCTTGCGCGGGGAGGGTTGGGGTGGGGGTCGCCGGCCCGCTCGATTTCCGCGCGCGCGCCGGGCAAGATCGAAGCGTGCCGAAAGCCGATCCCCCGCCACAAGCCGCGACGCCCCGCACCAATTGGGCGCGCAACCTGGTCTATCGCGCCGAGCGGCTCGTCGTGCCCGACACGGTCGAGGAAGCGCGCGCGGCGGTGCGCGCGGCAGCCAAGCTGCGCGCGGTCGGCACGCGTCACTGCTTCAACGACATCGCCGACACCGAAGGGACGCATATTTCGCTCGAGCGGATGAACCGCGTGCTCGCGCTGGATGCCGTGAAGCGCCAGGTGACGGTGGAGGGCGGCATCCGCTACGGCGAGCTGGGACCGTATCTCCACGCGCGCGGCTTCGCGCTAGGCAACCTGGCCTCGCTGCCGCATATCTCGGTGGCCGGCGCCTGCGCCACCGCGACGCACGGCTCCGGCGCGCACGGCAATCTCGCGGTCGATGTGGCTGCGATCGAGTTCATCCGGGCCGACGGCGATCTGGTGACGCTTTCGCGCAAGGACGGCGATTCGTTCGCGGGCGCGGCGGTCCACCTCGGCGCGCTCGGCCCGGTGACCCGGCTCACCTTGGATGTGCGCCCGGCCTTCGAGGTCCGCCAGGACGTGTTCCTCGATCTCCCGGTCGAGGCGCTGGCGAGCGAGTTCGACGCGGTGATGTCGAGCGGCTACAGCGTCAGCGCCTTCACCGCCTGGCAAAGCGACGCGATCGAGCAGGTGTGGATCAAGAGCGAAGTGGCGCCGGGCGTGGCGTTCGCCGCGCCAGATTCGCTGCTCGGCGCGCGACCGGCGGCTGTGAAGATGCATCCCATCGCGGGCGTCGATCCGGTCAATTGCACCGAGCAGCTGGGGGCGCCGGGTCCGGCGCATGACAGATTGCCGCATTTCCGCATGGGCTTCATGCCGGCGAGCGGCGACGAGTTGCAGGTCGAATATTTCGTGCCGCGCGAGCATGCGGGCGCGGCGATCCGCGCGCTGCGCCGGTTCGGCGGACGGATGGAAGATCTCCTGCTGGTGGGCGAGATACGCACCATCGCCGCCGACGAGCTGTGGATGAGCCCTTGCTATCGAACGCCGTGCGTCGCGTTCCATTTCTCGTTCAAGCGCGACTGGCCCGCGTTGAAGGAATTGTTGCCGGCGCTCGAAGCGGCGCTGGCGGCATATGCGCCGCGCCCGCACTGGGGCAAGCTGTCCGCGATGGCGCCGGAGCGGCTCCGAGCGCTCTATCCGCGCATGGCGGAGTTCCGCGAACTGCTGCGCGCGTATGATCCGCGCGGAAAATTCCGCAATGATTTCGTAGAGCGGAACGCGATGTAGAGGGCGGAGGGGTGTTGTCCCAGTTTGCCTCCCCTTCGAGACATTTTTCGCCTCATCCTGAGCCGGCGCGGAGCGCCGTGTCGAAGGAGAGGCGAAAAATCCTCAGGGTGAGGCAAACCGAGACGTCGCGGGGTTGCCCCCGTCATTGACTTCCGCTCCCCGCGTGCCGATGTAAGCTGCTCGCCCGATCCTCTGGCCCGTGCAGGCGTTCGCAGATGGCCCGCTACAAGGTTCTCGCCGCCGGCATCTTCAACCTGATCCTCGCGCTCGGCATCGCGCGTTTCGCCTACACGCCGCTGCTGCCGCTGATGCAGAAGCAGGCCGGGCTCGGCGTGGCCGAGGCCGGCTGGCTGGCGGCGATCAACTATGTCGGCTATCTGGCGGGCGCGCTGGCCGCCTCGCTGATCGCGGATACGCGGCTGAAGGATAGGCTCTACCGCGCCTCGATGCTCGCCGCCGTGATCACCACCGCGATGATGGGCGCGGGCACCGACCCCTGGCTGTGGGCCGCCTCGCGCTTCCTCGCCGGACTGGCCAGCGCCGGCGGCATGCTGCTCGGCACCGCGCTGATCATGAGCTGGCTGCTGCGCCACGATCACCGTCCCGAGCTCGGCATCCATTTCTCCGGCCTGGGGCTGGGCGTGGCGGTGGGCGCCGCGGCGATCGAGGCGATGAACCGGTTCGACATCGGCTGGAGCGCGCAGTGGTACATCCTCACCGCGCTGGGCTGCGTGCTGCTGGTGCCCGCGCTCGCCTGGCTGCCCGGGCCCGATCCGGCCGATGCGAGCGCGCGCACCCAATCGGGCCGGGCGATGACGGACGCGCCGCCGCCGGCTGCGTTCCTGCGCCTGTTCCTGGCGATGTATTTCTGCGCGGGCGTCGGTTACGTGGTCAGCGCCACCTTCATCGTCGCCATCGTCGACCAGATACCGGGCCTGGCCGGTCGCGGCACGCTGGTGTTTCTGTTCGTGGGCCTGGGCGGCGTGCCCTCCTCGATCCTGTGGGACCTGGCGGCGCGGCGCATGGGCGACATCCCGGCCCTCATCCTCGCCTGCATCCTCCAGATCGCCGGGATATTGCTGCCGGCGGTGTCGGACGGGCTGATCGTCTCGCTGATCGGCGCGCTGCTGTTCGGCGCCACGGTGACCGGCATCGTCAGCCTGGTGCTGACCATGGCCGGGCGCTACTACCCCACCCACCCGGCCAAGATGATGGGCAGGCTCACGCTCGGCTACGGCGTGGCGCAGGTGGTGGCGCCGGCGATCACCGGCTCGCTCGCCGCCGCGCTGGGCAGCTACCGCGTCGGGTTCTATCTCGCCGCCGCCGCGATGGCGCTGGCCGCGGTGCTTCTGGTGGCGATGCGCGCGACCGAGATGCGCGCCCGCGCCGTGGCCCAGGTGGAGGCGGACCCGGCGTAGAACGAGACCCCCGACTCGCTCCGTGCCTTCCACTTTTTCGTCATGCCCGGGCCGGGCGAAGCCCGCGACCCGGGCACTCACGCCTTCTTTCGTCGCCGAATGCGTGGATGGCCGGTTCAAGCCCGGCCATGACGGCCACGTCGACAGGGCGGCGCCTTCTTGCTGGCACTCCCCAGCGGGCCTACCATCGCCCGAACGACCCAATCCGGCGAACCGGCCGGGACTTCCAGGGAGGATGCGATGGAACTTTCCAGACGGGATTTCGCCGGGGTGGCGACCTGCGCGATCTGCGCCGCCGCCGGGCTGGTGCCCGCCGACGCGCAGGCGCAGGCGACCTCGGGCACGCAGACCACGGGTCTTACCCGCAAGCTGCTTTCGTCGATGGACGGGCCGGTGCCCGGCTATGTCACCATCGTCGCGCAGGTCGAGATCGAGCCGGGCGTGCTGGTGGGGCGGCATACGCATCCCGGCATCGAATCGGGCTATGTGATCGAGGGCGCGATCGACCTGCCGATCGAGGGCCAGCCGACCCGCTCGCTGAAGCCGGGCGACGGATTCCAGGTGCCGCCCGAGACGCCCCATGCCGGGGCCAAGAACGGCGACATGAAGACCAAGATCGTCTCCACCTATGTGGTGGAGAAGGGCAAGCCGCTCGCCTCGCCGGCATAGGCTCCGGCGCGATCCCCACCCCACCCTGTCCCTCCCCGTGGAAGGGGAGGGGACGTGCACATAGGACGAACCCCTCCCCCTCTGCGGGGATCGACGTATACGTCGATGGGTGGGGGTGGAGTCGGCGGCATTCCGGCCTTTTGCTTGCCAATGCGGGCGCGCGCGGGCAGGCTGAGGCATCGCTCCGGGTAGGCCCCATCCGCTTGCAGGGGATCGCCGCGATCCTGGCCCGTCTCGTCCTTCCCGTCCTTCTCATCGCGTTCGCGGCCCCGGCCGCCGCTCAGGAGCCCGGCTTCCTGGAGGTGGCGGGGATTCCGCTCGCGCTCCCCGCCGTCGGCGTCGGGCTGGTCCTGATCTTAGCCTTCCTGATCGCCACGCTGGTGGGCCAGCGCGGCAGGCTGCGCGCCGGCCAGGCCGAGATCGAGCGCCTCGAATTCGCGCGCGCGCGGCTCGACGAGGTGCTGGCGACCGCGCCCGACGGATATTTCCGCTGGGATCTCGACGCCGCGGGCGCGATCGAATCCGCGCAATGCTCGCGCCGGCTGGCCGTGCTGCTGAACCTCTATGCCGGGACCGCCTCGGGCATCGCCGACATCGTCGCCTGCTTCGAGACCGACCAGGCGGCGATTCTCGAACTCGCCATCGATGCGCTGCACCGGCGCGGCACCGCGTTCGAGCTCGAACTCGCCCGCGCCAAAGGCCCGCGCGGCGAGACGCAGCGGCGCGTGCTGGCCATCGGCTCGCGCGCCGGCGATGCCGAGGGAAGGCCGCTGGCCGACCTGCTGTGGATGCGCGACATCACCGAGGGCGCCTCGGCGGTCGAGCGGCTGGCCGACGAAAGCCGCACGCTGGGCGCGGAGCGCGAGCGGCTGCGCCTGGTGGTCGACGGGCTGGCGGCACCGGTCTGGCTGCGCGACGGCGATCTCGCCCTGGTCGGCTGCAACGGCGCCTATGCGCGCGCGGTCGGCGCGGC
>JASHSH010000339.1 GCA_030040955.1 Rhodospirillales bacterium | reverse complement strand
CATAGGCGGCGATATGCGCGTCGTCGTCGGCGTTCAGCGTGACCGTGTTGTAGTCGCTGTCGCGGTCGGAATATTCGACCGTCATGCGGTTCGAGACCTCGGCCGGATCGGCGCGGGTTACCTGGAGAGGTCCCTGGTCGCTCGACTGCCCGGGCAGCATCAGCGAATCATCGATGGTCAGCACCGGCGCGAGGTTCGGCGTATAGGTGATCGGCGAGCCGTCGGCCGCGGTGCCGGTCACCGGTTGGTCGGCAAAGGGCATGATCTTGATCTGGCCCTGCGACCAGAACGCGTCGGCCAGCGTGGCATCGAGCCAGCTCTTCACCGTGTCGCGGCAGGCGCGCGTCTCGGTGAGCGCGGACGACATGGCGATGCCCGCGGCCTGGCACCAGGTGGCATAGGCGGTCAGATCGCCGATCAGCGAAGGCGCGAGCCCGGCGCCATAGGTCGTGCTGGTCAGAAGGTCGGCGATGCAAAAGGCCGGGCTGGTGTCGAACACGATGTCGGCCGTGCTCGCCGGCGTACCCAGCACCGCGGCGACGGCGGCGAACGGCGCCGATCCATATGAAGGCGCGGCGAACGAGGTGGACCAGGAGGACGCGCCGGCCGGGATCGCGAACGGCGTGGTGACAGAGGCGGGGCCGATCCCCATCACCTCGAAGGACAGGTTCGGCAGGCTTGGGCTGTCGCCCAGCCCCATCGCCGCGATGCCGATATAGGCAAGCCCGCTATAGCCGAGCGCCTGGTCTGGATGCGCGGAACTCAGATAACTCCACGGCGCCTGGCCGGCCGCGCCGGCGACGATCGACTGGGTGCCGCCGAGATCGGGCGGCGTGATCGGCGCGCTGGTCGTCGCCCAGACCTGGCCGATGCCCTGGATCGGTCCCGCGCACAGGCCGACCGCGAACGAGGCCTGGTAGGTGTAGCTCGACGGCGTGCCCTTGGCCGACGCGCCTCCGCGCAGATTGCCCTTGCCGCCGCTCTTGGCGCCGCCCTGCTTGACCGGATTGGCGGCGAAGTCGCCGTACCAGATCAAATTGCCGGCGACGCGCGTGGTGCCGTAGACGACGGCGACCGCGGCGCCGTTCACCGAGCGCTGGAGGCGCAGCGACGAGGCGATGGTGGGCGCGGTCTGCGCCTGGGGTCGGCGGGCGGCGGTGAGATTCACGAAGCGGAGCCTTCGGCTTGCGTCGGCCAGGGCGAGAAGAAGCGGTGCGCGCGGCGGCCCTCCCGCGCGCGTCCGAAGGCGAGCGTGGGCGAGCTTCCGTCATCCTCGATCACGCCGATGCCGGCGACCGCATGGACGATGCGCGGCCAGGCGAGCACGATCGCGCCATGCGCGAAGGCGCGCGCCATGCGCCAGAGCACGAGATCACCCGGCGCCGGCGAGGTCACCTCGAGCGCGTGCTCAAGCACGCCGGCGAGATAACGCTCGGTGCCGCGATGCAGGTGCCAGTCGGGCGGATAGAACTCGATCGCCACCGGCGCGACCACGCCGCAGGCGGCGTAGACCTCGGCCGGAAAGGTGGCGCAGTCGCAGCCCGCGCCGCGCACGCGGCCCATATGGTGATAGGGCGTGCCGATCCAGCGCCGCGCCTCGGCGATCACCAAGGCGCGCTGCGCCCGCTCGGCCGCGGGGTCGAGGGACAAGAGAAGACTCCGGGGTGAAGGTTTTTGCTAAGCGCTGCGTCTCGTCATGGCCGGGCTTGACCCGGCCATCCACGCGTCTTCAACCGACGAACTGCATGGATGCCCGGGTCGCGGCCTGCGGCCGGCCCGGGCATGACGGGAGAAGGAATGCGGACCTCACCGCCTTCCCCTCAATACGCCAGCTCGGGCGGCGGGATGAACGGCGTGCCGCCGAAGCGCGCGAGATTGTCGAACACGCGCTGGCAAGTTCCCTGACCCGAGCCGGGGCCCGCGACATAGGTCACGGTGAGCTGCGCGCCCGCATCCCCCGCGGCGAAGGTATAGACGTCGCCGCTCACCTCATATTGGCCGGTGTTCGGCGCGGCATCGGTGAGGATCAGCGCCGTGCCCGCGTTCGGCCCGCTCGCATAGACCACGCCCTGATCGGCATAGTCGGGCGCGCCGGGCGCGACCGTCGCCGAGCCGCCGCCCGCCAGCACGGTGATCGAGGCGGTCAGCGCCGGCAGGCTGTGGTCGCAGCCGGGCGTGATGGTGAACGCATCGCCCGCGGCCGGCGCGAACGGCAGCGGCGCGTTGAGCTGGAGCATTCCGGGCGTCGAGCTGCGCACCATGCGGCTCAGCCCGGCGTTCACGCCCGAGGTGAAGGCGATCGTGCCCAGGTTCCACGCCCCAGCCGCGCCAGCGAGCGCATTCGGGATTTGCGCCGTGGTCGCGCCCGATCCGGCCGTGCCGGTCGCGGCGAAGGTGGCCAGGTTCACGCCGCAATCGGAATCGCCGAGAATCCAACGGCAGCCGGGCCCATAGCTTTTCCACGGCACCTGCACATCGAGCATCTTCAGGGGCGAGTTGACGGTGAGCTTGACGCCGAGCCGGTCGGCCTCGGCCCCGCCCACCGTGCCGACGAAGCGGTTGAACGAGCCGACGAAGGCGGGCGGCGCGCCGGAGAGATAGGCCCAGTCGAGCTCCAGCGTCGCGCCGTCGAACAAGCCGCGCTCGGCCGCCTGGCGCAGCGGCACGCCGTTGATCGCGGGCTCCTGCGATGGGTCGACCGACAGCGTCACGCCGAGCGAATCGGCTTCCAGTCCGCGGCTCGATTTCCACTTGTCGCGCTGGAAGCGCACGCCGACCGGGGTCCAGCTATTCGCGCCCGAACTCACCGTGCGGTCGAACGAGGCCCAGCGCAGCACGCTGCCGTTGGCCAGCGTGAAGGTGTAGAGATCGGCGCGCGCATACTGACCCGATTGCAGCAGCGCGAGCAGCGTGGACGAGACGGGGATCATTCTTTTGCGCCCCTCCCTCCGCGCTCGCCGGCGTCGTCACGGCCTGCCGCGCGGAGCGGCCAGGACACGCCACCGCCGGCGCGACCGGTCGGGACGGGCGTTCGGCCTCTGTCAGCGGGTCTCGCTCCGCGCACGCCTTCGGCGACGCGACCGCTCGGCACGCGCGTGCGCGCTCCGGGGTCCTGCGCGCTGCTAATTTTTGACCGACACAAATTCCAGCTCCTTCAATTCCCACAGCTGGTGCATGAACTGGGAGAATTCGGCTAGGTCCTTGGCGAAGCGGACCGGGTAGTAGAACTGGAAGTCGGCGGAGATCGCGACGCCCGCCGGCGGCGCCGTCGAGAAGACGAGGACGCCCGGCAGGGCGGTGCCCCATCCGCCGACGCCCCAGCCGGCGCCCGATTGCAGCGTGCCGTTGAAATAGACGTTGATGTCGACGCCGGCGGGATTGGGCGCCAGCACCGGCTCGACGAATCCGCCGAAGCTGCGCACCAGCTGGAACGCGGTGGTGCTGCCGTCGCCGGTGGCGATCATCTGGCCGGCGACCGAATTGTCGTCGGGGTCCTGGTAGAGGAAACTGTCGAACTGGCCCTGGCGGGCGAGGAAGAAGCCGGCCAGCGTCTGCAATTCCTGGAACGCGGTGGCGTAGCGCAGGATCTCGTAGCCCAGCGTGAAATGCCAGCGCGGCGCCGACCACAGCGCCACGCGCGTCTCCTGTCCCGACGCCGCCGTGCGCACCACGGTCGAGAATTCCGGCTGCTTGTCGACCGACCAGGCGAGGCCGGGCAGCGTGGGGAAGATTTCGGTGCTCATCGCAGGCCGGCGTTCCCCTGCCGCCAGGCGCGGCGCAGCGCGCCGGCCACCGCGCCGTGATTGTCGGCGAGCACGCGGCGCACGCTGGCTCCGTCGAGCGCGCGGATGGTGAAGTTGGCGGACGGAGCTGCTGGTGTGCGCGCACCCGTTCCCGCGCCCGGCGCGGCGGCGCGCAGGCCGGAGGCGAAGTCGCGCGGCACCACGCTCTCGCCGCGATGGACCATCGCCAGCATATCCGCCGGCACCTCCCAGGCGCCGACCGCGAGGCCGGGCACCGAGCCGGCGGCGGCGAGCACGGTGGCTTGCGCCGCCTCGGCCGGCGCCGCCGCGGCGGGACCCAGCTCGGGCGAGAGGAAGGCATAGACACCGGCGAAAGCCTGCGCGGCCGCGGCGCCGATCGCCTGGAGCGCGTTCTCCGCGATCTGCGCCAGCGAGGTCGCGTTCGCGGAATCGCCCGCCGCGCCGCGCGCCGCCGTGCCCGCCTGGGTCGCGGTGGTCTTGGCGAGCTCGCTGGCGATCCAACTGGTCGCGCTCTTCTCCGCCGACTCGGCGAAGCTCGCGATCAGCGACACTTCCATGCGGGCGAGCGCCTGCTGCACCGTCTGCGTGCCCTGGATGATGCCGCGGATCGAGCCGGCGAAGGCGCGGTCGATCGGCGCGAACACGCTCTGCCAAGCTTGAGTCGCCTGGCGCACGCTTTCGATGCTTTGCACCAGGTTGCTGGCGTCGCCGCTGAAGGTGACGGTTACGTCGTTGTCCATCGGTCCTCGGAATGTCTAGGGCGGCGGCGCGCCGGTCATGGCGCGGACGAAGTCGGCGAGATCGGCGCGCGGCGGCTCGGCGGGCAGGCCGAGCGCGGCGGCGAGCAGCAGCGCCAGCGGCGGGCGGGCTCGCCAGC
>JASHSH010000338.1 GCA_030040955.1 Rhodospirillales bacterium | reverse complement strand
AGGAAGGCGAGCACGGCGGCTCCCGCCAGCGCCGGCCGGTGCACCGCGCGGCGGCGGCGCGGCAGAGGCGCGACGATGCCGACGGCGAGCGCCTGGCTCATCGGAAACGCAGGCGCGGATCGAGCGCCGCATAGGCGAGATCGGCGAGGATGCTGCCCAGCAGCGTGGTCGCGGTGGCGAGCATCAGCGCGGCGAGCGCCAGGTTGTAGTCGTTGCCCATCACCGAATCGAAGATCAGCTTGCCCATGCCGGGATAGGCGAACACGGTCTCGGTGACCACCACGCCCGAGAACAGCGTGCCGAGATCGAGCGCCAGGATGGTCACCACCGGGATCAGCGCGTTGCGCAGCGCGTGCCGCAGCGCGGCGCCGAGGAGCGACAGGCCCTTGGCCCGCGCGGTGCGGATCCAGTCGGCGCGCATCGCCTCGATCATGGAGGCGCGCATGTAGCGCAGGTAATGGCCGAAGCCGGCGAGCGCGAGCGCGGCCACCGGCAGCGCGAGATGGCGCAGCCGATCCAGCAGCCCGCCGCCGCCGACCGTGGTCACGCCCGAGGCGGGCAGCCAGCCGAGCGTCACCGCGAAGGCGATGATCAGCAGCAGGCCGAGCCAGAACACCGGCAGCGAGATCGCGGCGAAGGCGGCGAGATTGAGCGCATGGTCGAGCGCGCGGCGCTCGCGCAGCGCGGCGGCGATGCCGAGCGGGAGCGCCAGCAGCAGCGCGCAGGCGAGGCTCGCCACCATCAGCGCGAGCGTGTTGCCGAGCGGCTCGGCCAGCGTGCGCAGCACGGTCAGGCCGGTGAGGCGCGAATAGCCGAGCTCGCCCGTGAGCACGCCGCCCAGCCAGTGCAGGTAGCGCCCGACCAGGGGCTTGTCGATGCCGTAGAGCGCCTTCAGCCGCGCCACGTCCTCGGCGGTCATGGTCGGCGAGCCGGCGGCCATCAGCTCGATCGGATCGCCGGGCATCAGCCCCATCAGGGCGTAGACGACGAAGGAAAGCACCAGCAGGACGAGCGCCGCCTGGACCAGGCGGAGCGCGATGCGGCGGGTCATGCGCGACGCCCCGCGCGAGCCGGAGCCGGCGCGCCGGCGCTTCCCCCTACCCCTCCGCCCGCCAGGTCTCGATCCACAGCGTGCTCGGATACTGGTGCCCGGTCGGCACCACGCCCTTCAGCCAGTCGGGCAGGATGAAGGGATCGGAGCGGAACCAGAGCGGCAGCATCGGCAAATCCTCGGCGAACATCGCCTGGAACTTGTTCCAAAGCTCGGCCCGCTTGGTCCGGTCCAGCTCGACCTCGATCGCGTCGAGCAGCTTGTCCATCTCGGGATTCTTGTAGCCGTTGGAATTCTCGCCGCCGAAATTGTTGGCCTGGGTGGGGATCATCTCGGAATTGAGGATTTCGCGCGGCACGTTTTCCGGCGCGCTGAACCAGGCGAACAGGGCGAAGTCGGGATAGGCGTGCTTGAGCACGGTCTCGCCGAAGAAGGTGCGCGCCGGCTGGTTGCGCAAGGTGACGTTGGCGCCGAGCCGCTGCCAGGCCTGCTGCACCACGATCTCGGTGACCTCGCGGTTGCGGTTGCCGGCGGTGGTCATCAGCTCGAGATTGAGCGGCTTGCCGTCGGCATTGTGGCGCTGGCCGTCGGCGCCCTTCTTCCAGCCGGCATCGTCGAGCAGCTGGGCGGCCTTGGCCGGATCGTAGGGGTATTTCCGGACGTTGGGGTCGTAGCACCAGTCGAGCGGGTTGACCATCGTGTCGGCCGGCTGCTGCTTGCCCTGGAAAATCTGCTGCGCGGTGCCGGCGCGGTCGATGCCGTAAAGCAGCGCCTGGCGCACGCGTTTGTCCGCAAGGATCGGATTGTCGAAATTGGGCGAAATCTGCTCGAAGCTCAGGCCCGGCTTGTAGGTCACGGTGAAGCCCGGCGCGTGACGGGATTCGAAGGCGAGCCCGGCGTCGAGCGTCATGCCGATCTCGCCCGGGATCATGTCGACCCCGCCCGAAAGCAGATTCGCCTCGAGCGCGGGCGTGGCCTCGATCGCCTTGACCACGATGCGCCGGAAGAAGGGCTTCTGGCCCCACCACATCGGGTTCGGCTCGAATACGATGAACTGGCCGCGCTCGACCTGGGTGATGCGGTAGGGGCCGTTCCACAGGCCGGGATTGGTGGTGTCGGTCTCGTAGAGGCTGCGATTCTTGTAGGAGGCGGGATCGGCGAAGGCCGCTTTGTCGAGATGCGCGGGCACCAGCTCGAAATCGTTGATCGCGTTGTAGTCGAAGGTGAACTTGTTGACGTGCATGGTGAAGGTATGGGCGTCCTTCACGTCGATCGCGGTGATGTCGCGGAACGCCTTGCCGTTGTTGACGCCGCTTTGCGGGTCCTTGCCCACCTGCCAGGTGAACAGCACGTCGTCGGTGGAGATGGGGGTGCCGTCGCCCCATTTGGCCTCGGGGCGGATGGTGTAGGTGATGGCGACGCCCTTCTTGCCGTCGGAAGTGGTCTCGGCGACCGCCTTGCCGTTCTCCACCGTGGGCAACTCGGTGCACAGCATGCAGACGAGCTTCCAGCTCGGGTCGTAGGTGGTGAAGGGCCGCAGCACCAAGCCCAGCACATAGGCCTTGGCGACCATGCTGTTGATCAGCGGGTTGAAGTTCGACGGGAACTGCGAGATGCCGATGGTGAGCTGCTCGTGCGCGGCGCGGGCCGGCGCGGCCGCCGCGGAGGCCAGCGCGGCCAAGGCCGCGATCCCAAATCCAAGGCGCTTCCAGCGGCTCATCTACCACTCCCTCACACTGCCCGCAGTGATGTTAGCAACAGCCGCGCGGCTTCGGGAACGGGGAAACGCGCGTTTCGGCCGGGCCTAAACACGCAGGAATTTCGTGATTTCCTCGACCACGAGTCGGTGATCGTCGGCCTGCGGCAGGCCGGAGACCGCCACCGTGCCGACCAGCCCGACGCCCTTCACCAGCACCGGGAAGGCGCCGCCATGCGCGGCGAAGTCGCGCGGATCGACGGAATAGCGTTCGGCGAAGCCGATGCCGGCGAGCTTGCAGCTTATGCCGATGTAGAAGGAGCTGTGGCCGAAGCGGTAGACGGTGTTGGTCTTGCGCCGGATCCAGTCGTCATTGTCGGCGCTGGTGCCGGGCAGCGCGGCGTGGAACAGAAGCTGGCGCACGCGGGTGACGTCGATGGCGATGGCGAGGCGCTGGGCGCGCGCGCGTTCCAGGATCGCCGTGCCGAGCGCGATGGCCGAGTCGTTGTCGAAGCCGGCGAATTGCAGCCGCCGCTCCTCGTCGAGCAGCGATGCGAGCAGATCCTCGTCACTCATCGGCCCCTCCCCGACGTGCACGCGCGGGCGGATTGTGGCAAGGAACGGTGCGGAGAGCGAGGGTGGCGCTTGCGCCGACCAGCCGCCCAATTGCTTTCCTGCCGAACCCACTCGATTCATCGCGATGCCATCGACATTCACATTGGATACAACCTCTGATAGGTATCTAGGTACCGACCGCAGCCTCGCCCGGCGAAGGCCGACGCGGTCGTTAGGGCAATCCCGGAAAGGGGGCGGCACCATGATGATCATCCGAAAAGCTGTCACGTTGAGCCTGGGCCTCGCGCTGATGTCCACTCCAAGCCTCGGAGAGATTCTCAAATACGACCAAAGTTGCGCCGTGCATTCATCTATCATGGCAAACAGGGGAAGGTCTGTGAGCATCGGAGATTGCGTCGACGACGGCAGCGCAATTTGGCGCATCGACAATCTGCAGAACCACCAAGTGAAACTGCGATTTGGCAGCCTTTGCGCTGATCATGGCGACGTATTCATCGCCATGAGCGATTGCAACTTTCCAACGACGGTCTGGATACAGGAAACGTTGGTGTTGCCAAGGATCAAGCTGAGAGCCGGCCAACAGTGCGCAGTTCACTCAGCGCAGGCCCGTCCTTTGGTGACCTTGGGAAGCTGCGTAGGCGATGAAGCGATCTGGAATCTGCTGCCTACGCCGCCCGCGTGGGTGCACAGGTGATCGCTTTCGAAGCTGTGGCAAGTTCTAGGTCGGCCTGCGCCCGTCGCGAGACGCATAATTCCTGATCCGCATTAGGGGGCCTGCCTTTCGGGGCAGGCCCCCCTCCCTTACGGGGGGTACGGGGGAAGTCCGGGAGGGGGGCGCCCCGGGCTCCGATCCCGAAGGATCGAGAGACACCGGTTGTCGGTCGGGCGGGCCGCGCTGGGCGGTTCCACGCCGTCACGGGAGATTCAATCAAACCCCCGTAACAGCGGCGTGTCGGGGCAAGCGGCAATTTGTTACATTCGGTAACAGGCTTTCCCGGGGAAACGTTTCGATACGCTAAAAACCTGCCCTCCCGTAGGGCGATTTGTATACTGCGCCGCCATGAGCGAACCCACCCAGCCGCATGTGCTGATCGTCGACGACGACCGCGAAATCCGCGACCTGCTCAGCCGTTTCCTCACCAAGCACGGGATGCGGGTGACCGCGGCGCGCGACGGCACCGAGATGGCGCGCGCGCTCGCCGAGCGCGGCATCGATCTGGTCGTGCTCGACGTCATGCTGCCGGGCGAGGACGGGCTCGCGCTGTGCCGCCGGCTGCGCGGCGAGTCGGCGCTGCCGGTGATCATGCTCACCGCCATGGGCGAGGAGACCGACCGCATCGTCGGACTCGAGATGGGCGCCGACGACTATCTGGCCAAGCCGTTCAATCCGCGCGAGCTGCTCGCCCGCATCAAGGCGGTGCTGCGCCGCGCCCACGCCCTGCCGGCGCAGGCCTCGCCGGCCGGCGAGCGGCTGCGCTTCGAGGGCTGGACGCTGGAGGTGGCCGGGCGCCGCCTGCTCGCGCCCGACGGGACCGAGGTCTCGCTCTCCACCGGGGAATACGACCTGCTCTACGCCTTCCTCACCCATCCGCGCCGCGTGCTCAGCCGGGATCAGCTGCTCGACCTCGCGCGCGGCCGCGCCGCCGCGCCGTTCGACCGCAGCATCGACATCCAAGTGATGCGGCTGCGGCGCAAGATCGAGGCCGATCCCAAGGATCCGCGGCTGATCAAGACGGTGCGCGGCGGCGGCTACATCCTGGCCGCCGAGGTCGCCTCGTGAGGCTGCTGCCCGATACCCTGGTCGGACGCACCGTCCTGATCCTGGTCGCCGGCCTGCTCGCCTCCCAGATCGCGGCGCTCGCGCTGTTCTCCGCCAACCGCGTCGAGCTGGCGAGCCGGCTGTCGGGCGGCCGGCTGGGCGAGCGCATGGCCGGCGCGGTCGACGTGATCGACAAGACCCCGGCGGCGGAGCGCGAGCGCGCCATGCGCGACCTCGACGCGCCGGCGCTACGCCTGGGCTGGGGCGCCAAGCCGCTGGTGACCGCGAGCGACGATTCCACCGAGGCCGCCGAGATCGCCGCGGTGCTCCAGCGCCGTCTCGCCGATCACGAGATCCATGTCGCGCTGACGGCGCCGGAGGATGCCGAGCATGCCGGCGAGCCGCGCCAAGGCTCGGGGGTGCTGTACGGCATCCTCACCCATTCGCCGCGTTCCATCGCCCGCGCCGCGGTCCAGCTCGGCGACGGCAGCTGGCTCAACTTCATCGCCCCGATCGGCCCGCCGGAGACCTTGTGGCGGCCGCATTTCTACGCCCCGCTGGTCGTCGGCATCCTGGTGGTGCTGGCGATCTCGGCGCTGGCCGTGCGCTATTCCGCCCGGCCGCTGCGCCTGCTCGCCGCCGCGGCCGAGCGGCTGGGCCGCGAGATGACCGCGCC
>JASHSH010000028.1 GCA_030040955.1 Rhodospirillales bacterium | reverse complement strand
CCGGGCTGGCTGCACGCGGTGATGATCGTGAATCCGGTCAGCCACGCGCTCGTGCTGTTGCGCGATCCGTTCTACATGGACGCGCGCGCGATGCTCGGCGATCCGCGCTACCTGATCGCGCTGGCGGTGACGTTGGCCTGGGCGGCGGTCTGTATCGGCGGCGCGATGATCCGCGTCGAGCGGCGCGAGCGGGGCGCGCCGGCCTAGAGATTTACGTCGACGAGGACCGCGACGAACAGCCCGACGAGGTAGATCATCGAGCCCAGGAACACGCGGCGCGCGAGCTGCCGGTTGGGATCGCGCAGCAGACGCCAGCTGTCCCAGACGAACCAGGCGCCGAGCGCGGCCGCGCCCGCGCCGTAGACATAGCCGAGCTTGCCGAACGCCACCGGCAGGAGCGAGGAGCCGACCAGCAGTAGCGTGTTGACGAAGATCGCACGCGCGGTCGCCGGCACGCCCTTGACCACCGGCAGCATCGGCACGCGGGCGCGTTCGTAATCGTCCTTGAGCAGGATGGCGAGCGCCCAGAAATGGCTGGGCGTCCACAGAAACAGGGTCACCGAAAGCAGGAACGGGAGCAGCCAGCGCGCTGGATCGACGGCCGCGCCGCCGGCGAGCACCGCGAAGCTTCCCGCCGCGCCGCCGATCACGATGTTGAACCAGGTCCGGCGCTTGAGCCAGACGGTATAGACCACCGCATAGAAGAACGCGCCGAGGAACAGGTGCAGGGCGACGACCAGATTGAAACAGGCGATCGCCAGTCCGCAGCCGGCCGCCAGCAGGATCGCCGCCAGCCACAGCACGCGCGCGGGATGATCGGTCTGGCCGCTGGCCAGCGGGCGGCGCCGGGTGCGCTCCATCACGCGGTCGAGGTCGCGGTCGTAGAAATGGTTGAACACCGACGAGCTGGCCGAGCCCATCAGCATGGCGAGCGCGAGCAGCGCGAGCGCCGCCGGGTGCACCTTGTCGGCCACCGCGACATAGCCCATCACCGCCATCAGGGCCACCATCAGCCCGATGCGCAGCTTCATCAATTCGACGTAAGAGCGCAGGGTCATTCGAACGACCTTCTCGCCGCCACCCGGCCTACCAATACCCCTTCGCGCCCGCGCCCTCAACCCTCGCTTGGCCGGCCGACGAGCCGGCGCAGGGCGAGCCAGATGAACAGCACGCCACCGGCGACCGCGACGAATCCGCCCACGCCGGTGGCGCCCATGCCCGCGACCTTGAGCGCGGAATCGAGGTCCTGGTCCGCGCCGGCGACCTTGCGCGCGACGCCTTCCCACCCGGCGACGAACATGCCCAGGCAGAACAGCGCCTGCCCGGCGCCATAGAGCCAGAACTGGAGCCGCACCGCTCTCCCCCTCTTGCCGGTGCGGCCGAGGGCGGGCAGGAGGCGGGCGAAGATCAGTCCCATGAAAGCGAGGTTCACCCCGCCGATCTCCGCATGGTAATGGGCCGGGGTGCGCGTGTCCGTCCCGTCGGCGAAGCCTCCGAACAGCCCGCCGAGCACGAACAGCCCGAGCGACAATACGAGACCGAGCTGAGCCGGCGAACGCCAATCCAAGGAGCGCCGTCGAGAGTGCAGCGCGGTCGCTATGATCGCGATCAGCAGGGGCACCGGCAGACCGATCCAGTAGAGCCGGGTGAAGGCGGCCCGCTGCGCCGCCAAATCGCCGGCATGGATCAGATAGAAGGCTGGTCCCGGCAGGGCGGCGATGACGAGGAGCGCACACACCGCGCGCCAGGCAACGCGCGGGAGCGGCGCTGTGCCCGATGCGTCCGCGCCGAGCGCCTGCCAGCAGCTGAGCAGCAGCGCCACATAGGTCAATTGCAGCAGATGGCCGCCGCCCCAGAAAATTTCCTCTGCATGTCCGGCGACGGTCGCGCCGGGGGGCAAGTCCTGCCAGGCGAGCAGGGTGCAAGCCAGCGCGAGCAGATAGATCAGTCCGGCGGTCGCCACGCCGAGCGCGAAGGCGGGATCGTCGGATCGCGGGCGAAGCAGCAGTTCGAGCACCGGCACGGCGACGCCGACCGCCACCAGGCCGAGGCCGGCGAGGAATATCGGGTCGACCAGGACGGGCACATAGTTGTTCAGCGAAGGCTCGCCCCGGTTCGCGAGCGCCGGGACGACCAGCAGGATCGTCCCCGCGACGGCGAGGGCGAGACCGAGCCCGCCCGTGCGCCCCTCGACGCGCGCCGCCACCGCGAGCCCGCCGAGCATCGCCAAGTACCAGACCTGGAAGGCGAACACGACATGAGTGACGAGGGCGCGGCGGAAGAAGCTCTGCCACGGCCATGGCAGCCAATCCTGCACCACGGGCGTGCGCGAGGCGGCAAGCAGCAACGCGAGCGCGCCGGCGATGGCGAGCGCGCTCACCGCGAGCAGCAACCATCCGCGCAAGGCGCCACCCTGCCTCGGCGTCACTGGCCCATTCCGTAGACGTGGTAGAGCAGCAGATAGACCAAGATGCCGGTAACCGAGACATAGAGCCAGATCGGCAGGGTCCAGCGCGCCAGGGCCTTATGCCGGTCGAGCGCTCCGCGCCGCGCCCGCATATAGGTGATCGCGACCATCGGCGTCACCGCGACCGCGAGCGCGACATGCGAGGTCAGCATGGCGAAGTAGATCGGGCGCACGATCCCCTGGCCGGGGAA